>CAMLDR010000173.1 GCA_946478775.1 uncultured Flavobacteriales bacterium | reverse complement strand
GGGAACACAGTTAACACTTCGTACATTCCACGTGGGGGGTACTGCATCGAACATTGCTGATGAATCCGATTTGAAAGCAAAATCTGCCGGTAGATTAGAGATCGACGAACTACGTACAATTACACGTAAGGGTGCGGATGGCGAAATGAAAACAATCGTTGTAGGTCGTTCAGCAGAATTAAAAATTACCGATCCGAAAACCGGAGTTGCCTTGATGACTTCAAATATCCCTTATGGAGCTGAAATGTTGGTTGAAAACAACATCACTGTGAAAAAAGGCGATATCATCTGTAAATGGGACCAGTATAACGCGGTAATCATTTCAGAGGTATCTGGAAAAGTGTTGTTTGAAAATATTATTGACGGTGTTACTTACCGTGAGGAAGTCGATGAGCAAACCGGATTTACGGAAAAAGTAATCATCGAATCTCGTGATAAGAAGAAAAACCCTGCAATTCACATCATCGATCCTAAAACGAAAGAAGTATTGCGTGAATACAACATTCCGGTTGATTCCCATATTTCTGTAGGCGAAGGCGATAAAGTAGAAGAAGGTGTGATCTTAGTTAAAATCCCTCGTGTTGCTGGTAAGACAGGGGATATCACCGGAGGTCTTCCACGTGTAACGGAATTATTCGAAGCACGTAATCCTTCTAACCCTGCTGTGGTTTCTGAAATTGATGGTATCGTTGAGTTTGGAAAAATCAAACGTGGTAACCGTGAAATTCAGGTAACTTCCAAAGCAGGAGATGTTCGCAAATACCTGGTGCCGCTTTCCAAGCATATCCTGGTACAAGAGAACGACTTTACCCGTGCGGGACAACCGCTATCTGATGGTGCAATTACACCAAATGATATCCTGAACATTCAGGGTCCTACGAAAGTACAAGAGTACATCGTTAATGAGATCCAGGAAGTTTACCGTCTTCAAGGGGTAAAAATCAACGATAAGCATTTCGAAGTAATCGTTCGTCAAATGATGTTGAAAGTGGAGATCGTGGATGCCGGAGATACTCGATTCCTGGAAGGACAATCTGTTCACAAAGCAGACTTCATGGAAGAGAATGACTCTATCTACGGAATGAAAGTAGTGGTTGATGCCGGAGAATCTTCAACGCTTAAAGCAGGTCAGATTGTTTCAGCACGTAAATTACGTGATGAGAACTCACAATTGAAACGTGCCGATAAGCAACCGGTTGAATCCCGTGATGCAGTTCCTGCAACTTCAACTCCATTGTTACAGGGTATTACACGTGCTTCATTGCAGACACAATCGTTCATCTCAGCTGCTTCCTTCCAGGAAACAACGAAGGTATTGAACGAGGCTGCAATCTCAGGGAAAGAAGATCACTTATTAGGTTTGAAAGAAAACGTAATTGTTGGTCACTTGATCCCTGCTGGTACAGGTGTACGCCGCTTCCAAAAAGTCATTGTTGCAAACAAAGAAGAATTGGACGCAATCTCTTAAGAATTAATTATCGAAAAATAGAAATCCCCCTTGGTTTAACCAAGGGGGATTTTTTTATGGAGTAAATATGCGACTTTTTACTCTTTTGGTTTTCCCTGACAAATAGTATAGTACATTCCGATAGTAAAACGGTTTCCAAGGGTGCTGGCATTGAATCCCAAATCATTGGTTACAAGGTCTGGCACACCAGTGATAGTTGTTCGGGAATTGGTATAACCCAACACTCCGATAGAACCGAAAATACCAATTCTCGGAGTAACATAATAGGCAAATCCGGCAGAGAAACTAGCGTTGATAGTACTGATATTATTGGTGTTGCCAGGATTTGTTTTTGACTGTCCTGCGAGATAACTGGCGCTTATTCCTAAAAATGGTCTGAAAGCTCCGTTACCAAATAAGTAACGACTGTAGATTGATCCTCCGAACTGTAGATTTCTTAAAGATCCTGAAGTCATGAAGTCCGAATGAGAGCCACTGGAAGTAATTCCTAAGCCCAGTTGGATATGATCTGTGAGGAAAGTACCTACTTCCGGAGAAGCTGACCAGGAACTTCTTTTTAGAGTTGTGGGACCCTGGGTGGTTGTTCCCAGGGAGAATCCGGCGCTTCCGCCGAGGTACCAGGAACCTTTTGTCTGACTGTAAGCAGTTGCTCCGAAAAGCAGGATAGAGGCTAAGATCATTTTTTTCATAGAATGTATTTTTGATTTCCGTCTAAGCAAAGTGTATGCCACGATGAAGAAATCACACCAACTTTGAGCACAAAAAAAGTCCCCTGAAATTTCAGAGGACTCTATCTTTAGTTAAAATCAAGGTCTTACATTACTGAGAAATAATCGGCTTTAAACCTCTTAATCCCATATCCGTCGGATAATCTCCCGCACCCGGTTCGTATTTATGATCGCCGTTTGCATCATACCACTCAAAACTTTTATTGGTTGAAAGGGACATGGTACAAATGATATCCTGTGTTTCGTTTCCTGTAATGGTAAATGGGGTATCAAAATTTCCGGTTACCACACAAGAACCTGCCGGTACCGGTGATGTTGCAGATAAAGGATTTGGTACTGTAGTTGCAGCAGCTTGTCCTTGTACCACAACTCCCAGATTCTCAAATCCCCAGTACCCCTGCAGTTTGTTTGCATTCAAGGTAACTGTTTGATTCCAGATCTTATAGTTGCTGATGTAAGTGTTAAATCCTACAAAAGATGCCAGTCTGCCGTTATAATCGACTCCGTTGTATCTGTAATCGATGGAATAATTTTGATAAGTTAAGGACATACGAACCCAATTGTAAGTGTCCGGGGAAATATTTTTCAACGGAATTTTCAGGAATACTTCGTTGTCTCCTTTGACAATTGCCTTACTGAAATCAACTGCGTTTGAACCGCCGGCTGTAGTTTCTGCTCCATGGTACAAAATGTCTCCTGCCCCCAATTGTGTATACATACTTTGAGCAAACTCAATGTAATGCGCACTCATTCCGAAGAATGCAGGCGATTGTGCCCAGTGATTGGCAGGGATCGTAGCCGGATTTCCAAAATTGTCCAGGCGTGGAGCCAATGAATCAAAATGTAATTTCACAATTAAGAACGGGCCTGTTTCTTCTTCAGGATAAGTACAACTTCCATCATCCGAAGTGGCTTTGGAATTGTAATTGGTTGCAGTTTCATCCGTACAACCTTTTTTCTTACACCCTACTGAAATTACAGCAAGCAGGATGAGTAGGAGTGATAGTTTTTTCATGTTTTTAGTGTTTTCGTCTGACAAAAATAGAGAAAATAAAAGACTTGTTTCTTTTAATAACGGTTTCACAACCACAATGTTACTTTTTGTTGATCATGTAGACAGCGGCGATTCCAAGCAAACCACCTGCAATGGTATGAATTTGCAGTTCTTCCCCCAAAATAGCGAAGGAGAAAATGGCCGCACTGAAAGGTACGATGAAGATGAAACTGCTTGCTTTCTCTGCACCGATCTTTGAAGTAGCAAAGAAGTAAGTGGTGGTTGCCAGTGTGACTGTAATGACACTTGAAAAAAGCATACTTCCCCAAAAATGCATATCTGTTGTATGGATCAATTTGCCGATTTCTGTAAAGCTGCAGAAAGGAACAATACAAGCAAGTGTTACAATATACATCCACCAGGTGAAAGCGAATGGAGAACCGTATTTCGCAGATTTCGATGTAAATTTGCTCATAACAGCCCAAATCAGTGCGCTCAGCAAAAAATACAAGTTTCCGGGAGTCGCAAAAATAGCCTCATTCCCCCAAACTTTTAAGAGAATGAGTCCCGCAACAACCCCAAAGAGTAACCCAATGAATTCATTTCTTGTCGGCTTTTTCCAGTCAATCAGCATTCCCAGCCCATAAGCCATTATCGGGTTTAAAGTGGTCACTAAAATTCCGCCTGCTCCCGGACTTCCGTTCTTAAGCCCTGCAAGAAAAGTGTAATTGTAAACAGCCATCAGAGCTCCTGAGATTATGAGAAATGGAATTCCCTTTTTGGAAATGACGAGTTTGGTCTTTAAAGGAATCAGAAGAAGCAATAAACTAACGATTACAAAGCAGTAACGAAAAACTCCCAAATCCGCAGGAGTCCCGAACGAAGTCAGAACTTTGTTTGATGGCCAGCTGATCCCCCAAATGATCATGCTGCAAATCATGAGGATTGTTAACAGGGATCGGGAAGACTGCTTTTCGTTCATAGCGCAAAATTAGTCAATATAGAAAGATGTTTACGCGGAAGACACGTTATTTAAAGAAAGCTTTTGTATTTTCGTTGTATGGAAAAGAATGATAATCAGATCAACATTGAACTAAACGAGGAGCTGGCAGAAGGAGTTTATTCTAACCTGGCAATAATTACGCATTCACAATCTGAATTTGTGACTGACTTTGTTCAAATGATGCCGGGGATGCCTAAAGCAAAAGTGCGTTCCAGAGTGGTGATGTCTCCGCAAAATGCAAAACGCCTGATGCGGGCATTGGCTGAGAATATCCAAAAATATGAACAGGCGAATGGAGTAATCAATGACATTGACACACCTCCGTTTCCACCGATGAATTTCGGAGGAACAACCAATCAGGCATAATTTACAGCACACATAATTATTAATTAATCGGGATAAATTTGGTGGGTAAGCTGAATCTTAAAAATCGGTCTGAATTCATTAAGAATATTCTGAAATTAATGACAGGTACTGTCATTGCACAGCTCCTGACGATTGCCTTTTCACCCATTGTACAGCGTATGTTTACGCAGGAAGAATGGGGGTTCTTTGCATTGGTAAGTTCTATTTACAGTGTGGTGGCATTAATTGCAGGCGGAAGATATGAAGTAGCTTTATTGGTGCCTAAACGGAATGCGGATGCCGCTAATTTGCTGGTACTTTCTCTGGTCGTTAATCTGGCATTCGCTGTTGTATTTTATGCAATACTATTATTTATCTCCCTCGCAGGTTATGGAGAAAAATTGGGAATATGGTATTACTTATTGCCCGTTTTTGTTCTCCTGGTTGGATTTAGTAATTCCCTGGTAGCATGGAGCAACCGCAGAAAACGATACCGGGAAATAGCCACATTCCGAATCTCTCAGTCGCTTTTCAACAATGTTTTCACCATTGCAGCAAGTCTTACAAAAGTTCCTGTAAATGGTGTTTTAACCGCTTACCTGGGTTCAGGGATTATTTCATTGTTTGTAGCAATCTATCAGATAAAGGCTGATTTTCGATTGATTCGCCAGGGAGTAACATTCAGAAGAATGTTCTTTATGGGGAAAAAATTTGTTCGTTTTCCATTGATCAATACATTCCAGGCCCTGCTTGATTCCTTGCAAATAAACGGATTGATTTATATCATTTCCTTTCTTTACGGAGACTATTACGTCGGAATTTTCTCATTAGCCATTCGCATACTTTTTCTCCCAATGGGATTTATCGGTTCCTCTATTGCCCAGGTTTTTTACCAGGAAGCCAACTCCCTGGTTCATCAAAATCAACCGATTACACCTCATATAAGAAGAACGATTAAAATGAGTTCGCTTTTAATTGCACCGGTGTTTGTCATTTTGGTATTATTAGGTCCGTTTCTGTTTTCATTTGTCTATGGAAAAGCATGGGTTGAATCAGGAGTCTACGCACGGTACCTGGCGGCATGGGTGTGTGTTGATTTTATCCGCGCCCCACTTTCCCAAATCCCATTAATTTTTAACAGACATACCGTTTTATTGACATTTTCGATTGTAAGTAATTTACTCATTTTTACCCTTTTTGGAATAGCATCCGCGTTCAAAGCAAATCTGGAAACTACTTTGTTAATGGTCGCAAGCTTGCAAGTTTTGCTTATATTCGCGCTCATAAGCTGGATTGTAAGGATCTCAAAAGCTTATGATTCAAAATTATCTAATCGCGATTATCAATAACAATGAATAGTTATAAATTCTTAAAAAGGAATCAGCTAAGTATCTTTTTATCTGTTTTAGCTTTTTTTCCCACTATTAGATTGCTTGCTATTGGTTCGAGCCATGTATCAGGGTTTTCTTTGTTGTTGGGATTGCTTCCTGAAATCCTTTTTTCGGTGATTGCATGTTTTGGTTTCATTTCAATTGTTAAAGATCAGAACAGGAAAATCCATTTGTTAGACAAGATAGTATTGGTTTATTTTCTTTTCAATGTGATCGTTGGAATGTGCTTGTCTCAAGACCTGCTGGCCAGTGTTTATGGATTCCGATTAACTTATCTGCCCATGATCGGATACTTTATCTGTTCCTTTTATTGGGATAAAGGAGTAAACATCGAAAAGCTTTTCCACGGGATCTTTAAACTGCTTGTTTTAGTTGCCGTTTTAGGGTTCATTATTTATTTCATTTTCCCGAAACTCCTATTTTATTTTAATGAACTGGCAACGGATAAGCCGGTTGCAATGTCATTCCCGGGTTTTGTACGAATGACTTCCATTTTATGGACGCCGGTGGTTTTCGCCATATTGATGCTGACAGCTTTTTGTTATTGGACATACCGTTATTTTAAGAATGGAAGTATTTGGGAACTGATTTACATGCTGATTACGGTAAATGCCGTTTTCTTCAGTGTTTCGCGAGGATCGATGATCTCTTCCTGCGTGGTGTTCCTATTGTTAATTGCATTGGGCAAAAACTGGAAGTTTAAGATGATTGCGACGGGATTTATTCTTTTGGAAATCCTCATTTTTTACCTCTTCGTTCCGCAATTCGCCGAATTAATGGAATGGGTGTTTATTTCTTCCAAGCAAACGGTTGGTCTTGAAACTTCCAATTCGAGAGTGAGTTTGTGGGGGGATGTCATCAATTCGATCAAATACAACCCGATGGGAATAGGTTTAGGAAAAGCCGGACATGCGGCCGTTCAGTTGTTTCCGCCCGGTACACCAGGTATCTCGTTTGCTTCCACAGATGGCTGGTATTTCAAATTGATGATTGAGACAGGCATTCCGGCATTGATACTTTATCTAGTAATGTCACTCTTCTTTTTTATTTCCATGATCCGGTACCTCATTAGAAATGGATTAGACTTTGTAAGTGTTATCTTAGCTGTTATGGTAGGTACAGGTTTGGTAAATCTCGTAAGTAATGCGCTGGATTTTTATATGTTTAGCTATTTATACTGGTTTTTGCTGGGAATATTTGTATTAAAACTAAAACAAGAGAAGGCATGAAGAAAGTGTCCGTAGTTATTGTTAATTACAATGTAAAAGACTTAGTTTTGATTAGTCTTCGCACGCTTTTCAAATATCATCCGAATACGGAGTTAGAAGCTATAGTTGTTGATAATGATTCGAAAGACGGATCAGTTGAAGCCATCGCAAGTGAATTCCCACAAGTTAAATTAATCGCGAATAAGTTTAATGCAGGTTTTCCGGCTGGAAATAACCAAGGGTTTGAGATTGCCACAGGAGATTATATTTTCATGTTAAATCCGGATACGGAATTCCTTGAGAATTCCATTGATCTGATGATCGATTACATGGAAACTCATTCGGAAGCTTGGCTGCTTGCTCCAAAACTTGTCAATTCTGATGGATCACTTCAACAAAGTTACTGGCGGTACCCAACCCTGACTTCTGTTTTCTGTGAATCATTCTATCTGAGAGCGCTTTTGAAAAAGAAGAATTATAAGGATAAAGATCCGAATGAGATTTTCCAGGGAGAAACGTTTTCAGGTGCCGCTTTGTTTTTCCGAAAAGAATTGATTGACCGCATCGGTATGCTGGATGAAACAATGTTTTGGATTGAAGACGTGGAATTTTGCTGGCGGGCCAACCATAATAACTATCCATGTTATTATTTCCCTAAAACAAAAATCTTTCATCATATCGGGCAAAGCGCCAAAAAAAATTACAATATTTCTCTTTCGAACCAGAATTACAATAAAATCAAGTTCTTTCGAAAGCATCACAGCAAATTGGCAGCCTTTCTAATCCTATGCATCAGTTTGATCCATGTGATTGCAAAGACAATCGTTTTTGGTTTGTTATCTCCGTTTAAAGAGGTTTATTATTTAAAGTTCAAAGCTTACATTTATACCTATCCAAGGCTGTTCAATCCGCCGAAAGGGATAACTTAGAAGAACCCTAAGCTTATAATTTAATGGTAATATGAAGATTTGTTTTTTTGCTGATAGTGGGAGTATCCATACTATAAGATGGTGCAGACATTTCCAATCCTTGGGACATGAGATTCATTTGATCACCCTGAGTTCTGCATTGATTGAAGGAATTCAGGTTTATCCGCTTGCAATGGAAGGGATTACAAATTCGGGCGGGAACTGGAAAACACTTCTCAGGTATCGAAAAGTGAAAAAGCTCCTGAAGCAGATCAAACCGGATATTTTTCATTCGCTTTATGCAACCAGTTATGGGATCACAGGTTCTTTATGCGGATTTCACCCCTATCTGATCACCGCTTTGGGTTCGGATATTCTGATCAGTCCGAAGCAATCTGTCGTTTACCGCATCTTGTTAAGATATGCATTTAAACGCACGGATATAATTACCGTCGTGGCAGATCACATGCGGGCTTCAGCAATCGAATTGGGTGCTAAACCTGAACACGTCCTTGCCATTCCTATGGGAGTTGATCAGAATGTGTTCCATGC
>CAMLDR010000172.1 GCA_946478775.1 uncultured Flavobacteriales bacterium | reverse complement strand
TCAATAAACAGCTGATGTAATTCGGCAGCATTCTTCGAATCCAGGTTTCCGGAAGGTTCATCTGCAAAAATGATGTCTGGTTCGTTCATCAGTGCTCTTGCAACCGCCACGCGCTGCTGTTCTCCGCCTGAAAGGGCAGCCGGCTGATGGTTTTCGCGATTGGAAAGCCCCAGCTTGTCGAGTAACTGTTTCGCACGCTCTTTGGATTCGTTCATTCCTTTTCCTCCGATCAAAGCCGGCATTACCACGTTTTCCAAAGCGGTGAATTCAGGCAGCAACTGGTGAAACTGGAAGATAAAACCAATCTTTTGGTTCCGGAATTCAGCCAAACCTTTCGAATTCAGTGAAAACGGATTGCTTCCGTTCAAAGTCAAAGTGCCTGAGTCGGGCTTGTCAAGAGTTCCCAAAATTTGAAGCAGGGTCGTTTTTCCGGCTCCCGAAGAACCAACAATTGAAACGATCTCCCCGGATTGGATTTCCAGGTCGATCCCTTTCAAAACGTCTAATTGACCGTACTTTTTTTGGATTCCTTTTGCAACAAGCATTACTTATCCAGTTTTAAAGAATGTCCCATTTTCGTGACTTTCGTTTGCAGGTAACTCGTGTTGTGAGCATTTTGTCCGACCTCAATGGCCACATTTTCAACAATCTCCAATCCGTACCCAACCAATCCGGTCCGTTTCTTCGGGTTGTTCGACATCAAACGAATTTTTGAAATTCCCAGTTCATGCAAAATTTGTGCACCGATCCCGTACTCACGCTCATCAGACTTAAAGCCCAGTTTGAGGTTTGCTTCAACCGTGTCGTATCCTTCTTCCTGTAATTTATATGCTTTCAATTTGTTCAAAAGACCAATTCCGCGTCCTTCCTGGTTTAAATAAACGACAGCTCCTTTTCCTTCGGCCTCGATCATTTTCATGGAATGGTGGAGTTGTGGTCCGCAATCGCAGCGGCAGGAACCAAAAATATCTCCTGTCAGACAAGAAGAGTGCATGCGTACCAATACCGGTTCGTTTGGCTCCCAGGTTCCTTTCACTAAAGCCAAATGCTCCTGACCGTTTGATTTCACGGAGAAAGCCACCAGTTTGAAGTCGCCGTATTCGGTAGGCATTTCCACTTCAACCTCCCGCGAGATCAAGGATTCGTGCTTCATTCGGTAAGCGATCAGATCTGCAATGGAGATCAGCTTCAAATCAAATTTCTTTGCGATCTCGAACAATTCAGGCAGGCGCGACATGGATCCGTCCTCGTTCAGGATTTCTACCAAAATACCGGCCGGTTTAAATCCTGCCAGTCGTGCTAAATCTACTGCTGCTTCTGTGTGACCGGTACGCTGCAATACGCCGCCTTTCTTTGCCCGCAAGGGGAAAATATGTCCCGGACGACCTAAATCTTCCGGCTTCGTATCTTCTGAAACCAGTGCTTTAATAGTCTTTGCGCGGTCAAAAACAGAGATTCCGGTTGTACATCCGTGACCAATCAGGTCAACAGATACCGTAAACTGAGTTTCGTGCAATACCGTGTTGTTCGTAACCATGAGGCTTAATTCCAATTCGTTACATCTGGATTCGGTTAACGGAGTACAGATCAATCCTCTTCCGTGAGTTGCCATGAAGTTGATCATTTCAGGAGTAACTGTTTCAGCAGCTGCTATAAAGTCTCCTTCATTCTCACGATCTTCATCATCTACAACAATAATAACTTTTCCGGCTTTTATATCTTCAATCGCTTCTTCGATTGTATTTAACTTTGCTGACATACTGTTTAATAAAGTACCGCAAATTTACTTCGAATTCTGCAATAGCGGTGCACTATTTAACTTTTTTAAATGTAAAGGAGATACCGTTGGGATCGTTTTTCACATTTTCAATCCAAACGGACATTTTGTTGGTGATAGGCCGCACGTAATTAATGCGTTTCGGGAAAGGGTTTTGGGTGTTCACAAATGTTAATGTGTCTTCGTTGAGGTAGTTTTTGCATTTGAAAGTAAGGGTGTCTTTTTCAATGACAATCTGGTAACACAGCACATCGTTTTTCTCAAAAATCCGAAGGAATTCTTTTTGGAACTTGTTTTCGTAATGCATGTAATTCTCTCCGGAAATGCAATTTCTCTGAAGTTTCCAGTTCTCGTGAATGGTTTCATTGTTGAGGGAAGTGATCCAGTTCCCGTGGATCCATTTCGGTAAGTGACTGCTATTTGAACAGGACTCCAGCACAAAAAAACTCAGTAGGAGGGTGAATGCAAAAGCTGTAAGAGTTTTATAGTTTGTTTTTCCCATGAATAGAGCAGTTCAATGTAGTGTTTACCATGCTTTGCAATTAAACTAAAATTACCTTCTATAACTAAACCTTTTGTTATTTTTTCGACAAAGGCATCGATATCTTCTGCCAACAGGATGTTTTCCCCGTCCGTTCCGCCCAAGGCATTGTTAGACAGCGGTGTAGTAATGCAGGGAAGCCCGCTTGCCATAGCTTCGAGGAGTTTGTTTTGCAATCCGGTACCAATGAAAAGGGGAGCCACAAAAATGCGCGACCGTTGGTAACTGATTCGAATATCATCCACCCAACCGGTGACGGTAATGAACGCGGATTGTAATTCCAATACGCGTTTTGAAGGACTTGCCCCCGAAAGAAGCAGTTTGCAGGGAATTCCTTTTTTGTGGAGGCGCGGCAGGATTTCTTCCGCCAGGTAAACCGCCGCTTCAATATTGGGTGCGTAAGAGAAGTTTCCGGTGAAAACCAGGTCGTAATCCTTTTCAATGTGCAGGGTTTCAAAGAACGAATGGTCAATTCCGTTGGGAACGATGGTAATCTGATCGTTATTCGGGTGCTGGATCAATTTCCGGTCCTGTTCCGAGATAATTGTTTTATTTTCGAAATAGTCAAAAACACGGCGTTCGTATTCCTTTAAGCGCTTGCTTTCCAGCCTGTAAAACCACTTTTTATACCAGGATTCTGTCTGGATTCTGCGTTCCATTCCTTTGGAAAGCGCGTCCATGTAATCGAGGGTTTTGGGGATCAGGTGTTCGTTTTTAACGTACTCGGAAACGCGGATCAGCTGGCAGTAAATGTGCTTCGGATGGGTTTGGGCAATAATAGCGCTGACCTTGCGGTGAATGGATTTCCGGTAGAAATAATGGACCTGCAGAGGCTTGGATCCCAGGATGGTCTTCAAAAGCTGGAAGATCAATCCCCATTTGGTGAGTTGAAAAATGTGAACCTGGTTACAAAACTGACTCACCAGTTGAAGGTGTTCTTTGGAAACAGGAATATCGGTGGTGCAGATGAGTGTGACATTGAATTGATTAGAAAGTTCTTTCAGTTGGTAGAAAGCCCTCAGTTTATCACCCTTTTCCAATGGGTATGGAAAACGGGAAACAATAAAAAGGATGTTTTTTTTAGATTCCAACTGTGTTTTTCATTAATGCGATACAATTGTCAAAACTATGAACTTTTGAGATATAATCGCGTGACTTCTTTCCGACTTCTCTTCTCAGGGCTTCGTTTTCGTGCAATTCCAGGATCAAATCAACGAACTCATTTGCTGTTTCGGCAATTTGGATTCCGGATTGTGCAACGTTGATCCCGGAAGCTCCCAGTTTGGTGGTGACACAGGGAATTCCCAGGGCCATAGCTTCCAGCAGCTTGATGCGGATTCCGCTTCCGGACAGGATAGGGGTGACCAGAGTTCCGGATTTGGCCATGAATTCGTTACTGTCTTTCACCCATCCAACCACTTCAATGGAATTGGTTGCCAGGAAGCTGAAATGTTCACTTTTGGAACCTGCAATTTTCAGCGTGAATCCGGATATTTTTGGATTGCTCCAAATGTTATTTACCAACTGATTGACCGCTTCCTGGTTGGGTTTCCAGTCCATAGAACCTAAGTGAAAAAATCCGTTGCCCGAGTAATCGACTTTCAGCTCCGAATCCAAAGGAACGGATACAGGAAGTAAAACCGCGTTTTTTTGGCTCGTATGTTTGGTGATCCATTCCCTGTCTTCGGGTGAAATGGCCCAAATGGCATATGCTTTATTGAGGATTTCAGTTTCTTCCCGGCGCATGGTCTTCTCCAGGTTGCGCATGTAAAAACGCTTCAAAACACCCGTTTCCAGGCTAGCATTCAGTTTCCAGATCTCGGATTCGATGTTGTGGGAACGAATGATTACCGGGGGAATTTCCGTGAAATCGAAATGACTTAACTGTGCGGCTGCAAACAAGCTGTCACAAACTATGTAGTCGTATTTTTCATTGAGTTTCTTTGCAATTTCGTGGTGCAATTTCTCCGATTTGAACCGGGACAGATTGTAATTCTTTCGTCGGATAAAATTCACTAATGCACTGGTTGCTTTGATTTCCGTGCTGAGTGGAACCACCGTTATATCCTTCAAGTATTGCTTTAAGGTACGCTCGGATTCTTTGGTGTAAGGATGTTTGTGCGTTTCAAAGATGATTCCGTCTGTTTCCGCGATTTTGCTCAGGCCTTTGAGGCATTCCATCATGGCAAAACACCCTCCGTCAATAATTGGAGCTGCGGGCTTGGATGCGATGTAGAGAATTCTCATCGTCTACGGCCAAAAGTTAGGATGTAAAACCAGAGTTTCCGGTCAAAAACCCGCATATCATTTGCGGCGGCGATCATCAGGACAAAGGCAATCGGAATTAAGACCGCTGTAGGAAGCCACATTCCCCAAAAAGGCGAAAGGACTCCTGAAGTGGCCAGGCTTTCTCCTACGCTGAATAAAATAAAGTAAACCATGAAAAGCAAAGCGGCAATAACGACCGGCGCTCCGAAACCACCTTTTCGGACAATTGCTCCGAGTGGCGCACCTACAAAGAACAGGACGATAATTGCTCCGGAAAGCGCAAACTTCCGGTGGAATTCAACCTGGAATTGATCGTAATTCGTTCGGAAAGCATCGATAAACTGAGCTTGTTCTTCCGTGGTACCGCTCATGCTTCTCGCACTCACGATAGCGGCATTTACAGCGGCAATCCGTTCAGCTTTTGTTAGAGAAGTAAGTTTGATGACCTTGGAAGGAATGGCCTGTAACTGCTGGATTTGCTGTATCTCCTTGTTTTGCTTGATCTTATTCGACGGAACGGTCTTGGGTAATTTCGAAAAGCTGATCGACTGATTAAAGGGCCTGCTGTTTATATTTGTTTTTCCAAAATCAGACAACATTTTGTTCTGTTTGCGCTGCAGGGAATCTTTGGCCTCGTTGATCTGGAACACATTCAGCATTTCGTAATCGTTCTTGAAGAGTTCTTCCTCTGATTTATTCATATCAAACCCAACGAGTTCCATTTTGTAGGTTGCCGCTTTGAACTGAGTGGTCCTGCTTGGCCTGAAATCACCTGAATGAAAAGGTTGTCCCTGGTTGGTGAAAACAGGTGCCTGTGCCTGTAGTTCTTCGTGAACTATTCCGTTCGAAAGGTGGAATAACAGGTATTTCCCGTTGTCGCCCCTGTAAACCGTCCCGGAATCCGCTTTGACCGTTTTCAGGATGTTCGGGTCGGTGTAATCGTGGATGGTAATGCCGTAAAAGGTATTGTTTTCTCCTGATTTTACTTTGATTGCATACCCGTCAATTTCTTTGGAGTAGGAGCCAGGTGTAAGCAGCATGGCAACCTTTGTTTCCTGGATATCAAAAATAATGGCGTGCCATTTCAGGTTGGCAACCGGGATCACATAATTGGAGAAAAAGAAGGTAGCAATGGAAATAAGAATAACGGTTTGTGTGAGCGGTCTCAGAATCCGGAAAAGGGATAATCCGGAAGATTTTAGTGCCGTAAGTTCGTTATTTTCGGCCAGGTTTCCCAGGGTCATAATGGAACTCAGAAGAATGGCCAGTGGGAGCGCCAGGGGAATCAGTCCGGCGGAAACATAGAACATCAATTCGATGATCACTCCGACACTCAGTCCTTTTCCCATCAAATCATCGATGTAAACCCATGTAAATTGCATGATCAGCATCACCATAGAAATGCAGAAGGTCACAACAAATGGACCGGCGAAGGATTTTATGCTAAAAACAGTGAGTCTCTTCAAAATGTAAACAGTTTGTTGGAATCGGTCCCGGTATCGGGGTGTTTTCTAAATCTTCTGAACGCGCTTGGTAATTGTTTGTCCGTTCTTTGCAGTCATTCGTACCAGGTAAATGCCCTTTTCAAAATGTTCTATTGAAATCGGACTTCCTTGTTCCTGGGAATACATCAATGAGCCGGCAGTATTGTAAATGGCGATATGCTTTAAATGCGGGGTAGAAAAATGAATCGTGCTGCTCGTCGGATTCGGGTAGATTGTGATGTCCGGCTGAATAATCTGCTCGTCCAATGCCAGGGGATCGTCTTTACGCACATTCACACTGTCTATAAACAATTTGAATCCGCCCTGTGTTTCCAGAACAAAGGCAATGTGAACCGTTTCATTATTACTGAAACCCAATTCACTCATGTTGACTTCGTGCTCTGTCCAGGATTCGTATTCAAATACTACACGTGATAATGTATCGGTAAAGCTGGCGATTTGAGTATCGGTGGTGGAGATCATCACCTGGTAAGTATCCGGGTAACTTGGATCGTAAGATTTCGCTTTCCATTTCAGGTAATTTCCAAACGTTCCGATTGTGATCGGAGGAGAAATCAACCAGCGGTTTGCTTTTTGAGCTACTGTAAAATAGGATGTTGCAGCAGCAATCGTATCAGAAGTATTATCAGGATCTGCAATGGCTATCCAACCCGGCGAAAATTCGCTTACGGATGCGTCTTCGGTGTAAGAATCAGCTTTGACAATCGTCCAATTGGCAGGAATTCCCTGTTGAAAATCCTCTTCCAAAATGGTGGTTTGTGCATGAGCAGAAAGCGCTGAAATCAAAACGCTTGAAAAAAGGGCAATTTGTTTTAACATAAGGCAAAAATACAAAGACTTTAGCTACATTGCTAGATTTATCAAGATATCCTTAAATTCCTGGTAAAAGGCGTCGAAATGAATTAAACGATCAGCTAAATAGTTTATTATCTCTGGGTGATCTTCGGGGTTGTAAAAGTTCAGGTCGGAACGTTCCCAAAGGATGCGGTTGAACACCGGAACAGTAGGAGAGGAGGCTTTTTCGATCCACAGACCATCCGTTCCCATTTCTTCTTCCAAAACGATTTTCAGTTCATGCAATTGTTCCCACAGGATCTGGCGTACTCCTTCGTCTTTTCCCTGGATATCGAACGTTAAACGGGCACCTTTCGCATCGGCGTCCACGCGGATATAAATGTCCTTTACTTCGGAAGGATAAGCCAGCCAGTTCATTCTGCGGCCATTGGAAGAACGTATTTTCTGCATCCGGACCTTGAATTGGTTCCAGAATTCGGTTTTCAGCTGTTTCAGTTCTTCTTTGGAATACATATTGAAAATTATCAGCAGCTAAATTAGGAATTATCAAGGCGAGATGCTCGTTCTCCGGGACAAAAAAATACCGCAAAGAAGCAAAGAGCGCAAAGGGGATTGTTCTAAAACGTTGTGCCTTTACTAAAGTTACAGCGCAAACTTTGCGATCTCCGCATCTCTGCGGTTTCAAATAAACGAGTTTTAATCGCTACAAATTATTCAAAAAGTAATTTATGCGTTCCTATTTTTCCGTCTCTTGTCTGAAGTTTCAAAATTGCCATTCCTTTGTAATCAAAATCGATCGTAATTTGTGAAACTCCTTCTGAAATTTCGCTTTCAAAAAGAATTCTTCCGTCCATGGAAACCAATTGGATCGTTGCCGCTTCATCGCTGTTTATTACGAAATGACCGTTATTAACCGGATTCGGATAGGCTGAGAATGCAGCTTCCTCCGAAAATTCTTCAACCGCTAAATTACTTGTAGGACCAAAAGCCAATTGCAGGAGGTAGACACTTCCTTTCGTTGCCCCACCAATCGGGTTGCGGGCTCCTGTAAGCAGGATTTTGTTGTCGTTGGTGATATCCACATCCTCAAAATTTGCCAGTTTCCCATTCCAGCCGGAAGAACCAACAATACCGTGATCAAAGATCATGTAGCCATTCCCGTTGAATGTGGTGTTCAATTGACCTTGATTCGTCATACTGACAATCAATCCTTTATTCTGGAAATTCCCACCTACAAAATCGGTAGTAAATCCACAGATCAGGAATTCCGTCGGGCTTTTTTCAATGATCTTATTAAAAAATGTTGCAGAATCTTCCTGGAAATCAAAAGTTTTGAATCCGTTTGGAATGCTCGTATCCAATGTGCCATTTGGGTTCAGGAAAGCCACCAACCCGACATTTGCCTCACCATATCCGTTGAAATACATGGGTGAGTAATAATAATGTTCCGGCATATTGTAACCTGCCACGATTACTTTTCCGCTACTTGCAACGGTAATCGAAAAAGGTTGATCCGTTACATCCGTATCAAAACGGAAGATCCCATTGGTACCAAAAGCCGGGTCCAGTGTTCCGTTTGGTGTTACTTTGAATACGGTATTGTCTGAGAAGTTCGTTGAATCATAAGCAATCGTTGCCTGATCCCAGGTATCCGTGATCAATAATCCGTAAGCCTCGCCATTCGGGCCGATTGCCATGCTTCGGTATTGCGACCGGGTAATATTTGTGAGTGAGAAAACGCCGTTTACCCCATAGGTGTTATCCGGGAAACCATCCGTGTTCAAGCGTACAAT
>CAMLDR010000171.1 GCA_946478775.1 uncultured Flavobacteriales bacterium | reverse complement strand
GAATAGACTTCAATAGTTACGTCTAGTCGAAACCGACTCAACTTCGACCCATTCCGACTCGAATTGATTTCGACAAATCTTACTTTTCGACTAGCCCAATTCAACTTTTCAACTGGACTAACTTTTCTTTTCAATCGACGAATAGACTTCAATAGTTACGCCTAGTCGAAACCGACTCAATTTCGACTCGATTCCTACTCGAAACGATTTCGACGAATCTTACTTTTCGACTTGACGAATCGAAAGATCCGACTAGCCAAAATTTACTTTTCTATCGATGAACCTATTATTCTGCAACGTTCGAGTCGGTTTCGTAGTAGGATTGACTCGAATAAGAAAACTAAATCGACTCGTTAAAACACCGATGAATTCCAAAATCAAGTGTGAATAAAGTCGATCAACTAGCAGAGTTGGATCAAAAAAAAATAACTGCCCACCAACTAGTGGGCAGTTAGCATTTTATTCGGTCAAAATTTAGCGTCAAAACATAATAAAAAGTTAGTTGCCCACCTCTAAGTGGGCAGTTAGCGTTTTTTTAAGCAATTTTCGGTTCAAAGGGATAATAAAAAACTAGTTGCCCACCATTTAGTGGGCAGTTAGCATTTTATTCGGTCAAATTCGGGTTCAACCCATAATAAAACGTTAGTTGCCCACCTCCAAGTGGGCAGTTAGTGTTTTTTTAGGCAATTTTTGGTTCAAAGCGGTAATAAAAAATTAGTTGCCCACTATTTGGTGGGCAGTTATGATTTTATTCATTTAGAGTCGTTTTCAAAACAGAATAAAAATCTACTTGCACCACCTTTCATGGGGCAAGTAACTTTTTATTAGGCAGTTTACCAATTTTCAAGGTTAAAAAATATTAGTTGCACCACCTAACCTGGGGCAAATAGAATTTTATTTCTCAAAATCGGGTTTCGAAAGGGAATAAAAATACAGATGCCCCGGCACACGTGGTGCAAGTAGAAAAAAATGCAATGATGAGATTTATGAACACTTAGGATTTACTCAATTGCTTCAAATACTTCTTGAGTTCCAAAGCCAGCCAGTTGTAAATCTCAGTTGCTAACCGTTCGAAAGATTCGTTGTCATTGAATGCAATTTCGGTAACATGGTAAGCACGATCGCAATACTCGTCCGTTAAATGGTCCAATCGCCTATCGTTCAGATTCAATCCCATTAGCGAGAAAACGGATCGGGAAATATCCAACATACCATTCTCATGATCGAACCCCAACAGGTTTAAACCTAAAACGGTGTGTTGGTGTCTTAAATCGTCTTTTATCAATTGAATGATTACCTTTTTTGGAGTTTTTTTCTGCATGGCTCATAAATTTTGCTTAAAAATATTCATTTTATGCTTTTAAAGCAAATTAATACGATTATTTATATTCAAAAGAACCGTTTTAAGCTAAAAGTTGTGATTTTTCAATTGTTGAATTATGCTTATTTTGCTTCAAATTCTATCTATAGAGCATAATAAATGGATAAAAAAGCACAGAATCGCATCAAAGCTGTCTTAGCTGAGCAAGGTAAAACGAACAACTGGTTGGCAGAAGCTTTGGGTAAAAATCGAACAACGGTTTCCAAATGGTGTACAAACCAAATGCAACCGACTATTGAAACTCTATTTGAAGTTGCAGAAGCATTAGATGTAGATGTCCGTGAATTGTTGATTTCGACGAAATAAGAATCGAACCACAATTCGCTTTTTTAGACCACTTCCACTATTACTACCAAAATAAGATGTACATATTCGAGCATCCAAAAATCAAAGACCTATTTGATGTCTTACTTGAAAAACTTTTAGAAGAATCGGGACGTGGAGCAATTCTAATTGCCACTGCACACGCTGATGATTTCCTTACGGAGTTAATCGTAGCTACTTTTCCAAATGAGATTTCAAAAAAGGATAAGGAAAGGCTTTTGAATTATCCAGGTCATTTAAGTTCCTTTTCCGCTAAGATTGAATTGGCATTTGCTTTTCGAATAATAAATAAGAATTTGAGAGACAGTTTGAATGCACTTCGAAAAGTTCGAAACGATGCTGCACATAGCTCTTTACCTTTTGATTTGTTTGAGCTTCAACAAAAAATGGAGTCTGTTTACGATCTAGGAAATGATACTCCAATTGTAATTAGAAATGCGGCAACAAGAATGCTTGTGACCATGAAAATTGGTAAAATATCGGAATCATTCAAAAATGCGGGTTATTCGGATGAACAAAAAAATAAAGCATTAGAAGATTTACCAAATGATAAAAAGAGGATGGAAATCATCAATAAGCAAATACCACATTGGGAATTGATGTTTGGAATTTGTATGATTTGTGGAATGATTGTCGATTCAACTGAACGAATTACAAAGTTAAAAACTGGAATCAGTACATGGGATAATCTATTACCTCAAGAAAATTCGAATACTGATTGACTAATCTAAATACTCATGGAAGACAATAACCCATTAAAAGATATTTTACTACCAAAAACGAATGAAAATGAGGATTTGGAAACTATCTCTGAACAAACCCTCATGCCCTTATTTGATGTTACAAGATTCGAGTTTTGTACAAGAGATCGACGAGATAAAGGAATTGATATAACATTTGACACAAAAAAAGATGGCTCACATTTGGGGTTTCGATTTATCATTCAGCTAAAGGCTACAAATACCATAAAACCAAATACCGATGGAAGTTTAAGTAAGTCAATTGATACTTCTAATATTAATTTCCTTTTGCACAATAATCATCCCGCATATTATATACTACATGATCAATCTACAAACACTTTCTATTACGAAAAGCTCCATGAGTTTATTAAAGATTTACAAAACAAACCCGAGAATTGGGAATTAGCAGGTAGCCATACTTTAAGATTCAGTAAAAAACTAACAGCTGAAACGATTGATCTAATGTATAAGGAGGTAATTGAGTGGGGAACGAATCAAAGGCATCTTCAATTACAAACCATTTACATAGCTAGCGGTTTAAATACAAATGATAGAGTATCAATAGATAGCGACTTTAATGCAGTTAGTGATCAAGAAATAAGAACATACATTGAGCAGTTCGGATTTCAGATGATTAATGTCGGTCAATGGGTAGAAGTTTTAGATCTGAACAGCAAAGCAACAGGTAATGTAGGTTCTTCCGCCTTGTATAATTTGATTCTTGGTGTTGCAAGTTATTATACGGGAAACAGATGGGAAGCATTATCTTATTTAAAAAGAGCAAAAAATGATTCAACCAGATTAAATGAAGAACAACAGTTGCAACTACAATATTTTGACGCGACAGTTCGATTTTCATGTGAAATAATAAGTCCAACAGAATATGGTTCGCTCCTTGAGAAACTGGAACAGAGTAAATCAATTGGTTTGTATATCAAACTATTTAGAGCAAAGCAAAATTATCTTGAGTCCATCACGGACTATGAAATAGGTCAGTTTGAATTGTTTAAACATCAAATCAATGAAATCATTAATGATGACAATGCGCACGATGCAGTTATATTAACGGCAAAATGTGAATTGATTTTGTACCAAGGTTTTGAAAATAATTACAATTATTTGAATGGAATAACAAGGTTGAATATGTTTGAAGAAGCGATTGGAGTTAACCTTCAAGATAGGATTGATTCTGCAAAACGTTTCATGGAGATTAATCATGAATGGTACAGCTTTGTATCAGAAGTAACAAATGAAGCAAAAAATAGGAAACATCATTTTGCTTATTTTACGGCCGTCATAAACGAAGTTATTGTTTCGTTTCAATTTTTGATTTATACTACTCTGTTCAGAGTTCTAAAAAAAATCCCTGGTATTTCCAATGAAGAACCAGAAGACAACACAACTTCTATTGAAATCAAATTAACCAATATAACTGATGCCATCAATTTTTTCAAACAAATCGGGCATGTTGAAAATATGATTGTTGCCAATGCCACAAAATATGAGATTTTAAGATTTGCAGATCGCAATGATGAGGCTGATGAAGTTATGACAGAACTTGAAACCTTGGTCAGTCAAAATGACTTTACAGATTATAATGACCGAATCCACCATTTAAAGAATGGAGGGTGCACCCACGAAGTTTTTCAAAAGCAATTGAATGTGATTTCAGCAAGAGTAGCAGCAGCAAAATTAGAACATGAAACTCTTATTCGAGGCATGAGGGAAATAGATGAGAAAGAGAATTCCATTGAAAAAATTGCCATATCCGATAACTATTATATTACTCTTTTTCCTATAGGCGAATTCACCTTTCCTAAATCCGAAAAAAGTAAAGTATTTGAAATATTAAATGTTTCCGAAACTCATGTCATTGAGAATTTTGAAATGATGTTTGATATGGGGATATTACCTGTTGCAAACATATACAATGATTCAATCTCCCAAGAAGGACCTGCTGGTGGTAACCTTGCAGATAAAGGGATACAATCATGGAGAAACATACACAGAATTCGAAAGGCGTTTTTTGAAAATGGATTTTATAGACACGAAATCTATTAAACGCAACTGCCCACCAATTGATGAGCAGTTGCGTTTTTATTAATCACTGAATAGATCAATTCCTCACCAACTGCAATTTCTGCGCTCCTTTTTCAGAAACAATCGTCAGAAAATAAATCCCCGCATTCAAACCAGATGCAGGTATTTCAATGCCTTCTTCCGTTGATACATTTGCGTAATCACGTTTCAATACCGCTTTGCCTTGCACATCCGTCAATTGTATGGTAACGCTTTCATTGCCCCATTTGCCTGTAATATTCCATTCTTCTGACGAAGGATTCGGAAAAACTTCCAAAGAGGAAACTTCATTTTCATTTATTCCTGCAAACGGATCAACCACCAAAAAGGAACCCATCATTCCGTCGTCTTCGTGATGCAACAAGTGGCAATGATACATATACGGAACCATTTCATCCGTGAACGTGGTAAACTTCGTAATAAACTTCACGCTGTCTTCGGGCATTACCAACACCACATCTTTCCAACCTTGTTCCGTTACTGGTGGTGTAGTTCCATTCTTTTCAATCACATTAAATTGAATGTCGTGAATGTGGAATGGGTGCGCAATCAACGTATTGTTCTTCAATGTCCAAATCTCTGTAGAGTTCAAAGGAATAGTGATATTAATGGAATCCATGTGGAACGTCGTGTTATTGATTCCAAACGGTCCTTCAGCACGATTAGGGATGTCTCCCGGAACGAGTGTAATCGTATCAAAAACCAAAGTTCTATTTATGTCTACATCAGCTATATCAAAAGGCACATAAGGAACTAAAGTAGATGGAATAGTTGTGATTGGACTACCTGTTTGTGCGCCAACGGTAAATTCTACCAGATTGAAATCTGCACCGTTCAGGAAATTATCCATGTACATATCCATGGTGTCTGCTCCACTACCAACTGACGGGGAGCCGAATATTCCATCAGGCATTTCAGATCCGTAGCTCATCAAATCTATCGTCTGTCCATTCATAGCGCTTAAATCCACAAGGATTTCTGACCGTTCGCCAGGAGCAATCAACAAACGTGTTAAAGCATTGGGTGTTTCCACTAAACCGCCATCAGTAGCAATTTGGTAAAAGGTCATGTTGTTCGAAAATCCAAAATAAAACGAACGCATACTGCTTCCATTTAAAAGTCGCAATCGCACCACTTGTGACGGAAGGTTGTGAGTAGCATTTGGTGTACCATTCACAAAAACTGCTGTGTCCATGTGATCGGCAATCGCAATTTGTTGTAGAACGTCGAATGCCTTTGATTGAACAATCAGCGGAATGTCGTCCACTCCATAAGTTTGAGGTAAGCCCAATGCAAGTTCTGCGGGATCATGGATAATAAATAAACCTGCAAGTCCCTTTCCAACATGTAATTCTGTTTTACCTTCACCATGCGGATGATACCAAAATGTTCCTGCATTGTTTAAGATTTCAAACGACGGACTCCATGTAGAACCTGCCGAAATGGATTGATGAGGACCACCATCGTTTTCAGGTGCAACATGTAAACCATGCCAATGCATTGTTGTGGCAACAGTCAGGTTGTTAATGACATTTAACGTTACTATATCGTTCTTATTCACAATAATAGTTGGCGATAGAAATGAACCATTGATACCGTAAGTTGGTGTTGGATTTCCAGGATACAATTGCGTTGTACCTGATTGAACATTCAGATTAAATGTTGTTCCTGTCAATGCAGGTGGTATGTAGAGTGCGTTTTGAGCGAAAACAGTCCCTGTTGTAGAAAGGACTATAACCGCAAGCATCGTTTTGAGCAAATCTAGTTTGTTGCGTACCATATTTTTTGACGTATAATAGTGTTGGTTCCGCTAAGAACCAGATAATAAAAGTTAGTAGGAAATAGTGGCATTTCAACACACAATGATGTTGGAATACTACTCGAAAAGACTTCCTTTCCGTTTAGATCAAGTAGCGTTAGATTGGTGTATTTAGAGTTGGAATCGGTTAAATGAAATTGATTGCCAATGATAATGTAGGCTTGGCTTGTAGAAACAGACTCACTAATTCCAGCAGTAGATTCCGCATTTATGATCCAATTGAGAGTATCTACTTGTTCGGGAGAATGTATTTCATAGATGGTGTATCGGATAATTCCTGTTCCAGCATTCGTATTCGGATAGCAATGAACCAACATCAGTCCATCGTCTCCGGGAAGAACAGGCAATGTTGTAGAACTATCAATAAGTGATGGAAAACAAGTGTTATTATCGCAAATGGTCGCTGTCCAATCATTGGGCATAGAGACAGAAAACTTCTTCCAGACAAATTGAAGCGTATCATTATTCGGATGAACTTGCGTGATGTTCATAGTCACCGAATTGTTTACAGTTGTATTGGAAATGAGTGTATCGTTCGGAGAATGAAAATAAGATTGGGCATAACTGATTCTGGTAGTCGCGCTAAACAGCACAACCACCAGAATCAATTGCCCATATAGTTTATTGAAAAAATTAGCGAACCACATTGATTTTCTCGGTAACTAAAGTTCCATTCATTTCTAAAGTAAGAATGTATGAACCTACTGGAAGTCTGGAAATATCAATTTGTTTTTCGATTAAACCCTTTTTGAGTTTTTCCTTTTCAAAAGTCATGACTGCTTTTCCTGAAAGATCCGTGATCTGCATGTTGATTTCAGCACCTTGTAAGGCTTCAAAATTTACGGTTACAATTCCGGAAGCTGGATTTGGATAAGCACTTACATTTTTAAATGTTGTCTGCTCTGCTACTCCTGCCGTAAACGTGTTGAGGATCAAATCACGCATTGTAGTAGTGTCCGATGTGTTGAAATCCTGAGTTACAAACAATACGTCCTGATTGTCACCACCTAGAAGTACAACTGTTGGCATACCGAAACCACCGTAATAAGCAACCTGAACTGCACCACTATCCATTGGTGCAAAAAGAGGAAGATTATTATTCATAGTCCAGCTAGAAGAATAGGCACAAGTTGTACTGTTTTGATAAGGAAAAGCATACGCTTTCACAAGACCAGGGTGCGTAGCATTGATGTTATTTGCCATTGTTTGCATTTTTGATGCGACTGGTGGACAAGAACCACAGTTTGGCATGTAAAAAATTAGCATTACCGCTTTTCCTGCATCCAAGTCAGAAAATAGATCTACGTTGTTTCCATTGCAATCTTGTCCTGAAAAATTCATTGCTGTTGTTTGGCTAAAGCCAAGAAATGCCAGCATAGCAAATGAAGCCGTCGCTAGACTTTTGTAAAGTGTAGTTTTCATAATTATTTATTGTTTTTTGATTTGACACCCTCAAGATCCATATTACATACCGGACAAGTGCCAGCCTTGTCGTATGTTTTTGAACCTTCACATTTCATAGGGCATTGATATGAACTATACTTTTCACTGCTTGAATTACAAGAAGAGAAAAGCGATGTTACCACCATAGCGAGTGATAGAACTAAAGTAATTTTCCGCATTTTTATTCAAATTGATTATTAACTGAGAAAATCAAGCATAGCCTGAAAATTGATTCTCAAAATCAAATGATGAATACGCAGTTTTTTAAATGAATGGGAACTTTTAGTTCGGGAGGCGGTGCATTTACCGAGGGCTTTATATTCTTTGGAACGTACAGTTCATGATCCTGTTCGATGGCAAAGCCATGATAAGGTTCAGTAACGATCACCGATGAAAAGAATGTAATTGCGGAGTGTGGTTTTTGATCTTCGCTTGTCTTTTTAAAACAAACCTGAACATCTTTACAGCATCCCTTTTTCATTGGTTTTCCCGCACAACAAGATTTTTGTGTACTGAAACCAACCAATGAAACTGTTTTGATTTTGCCTCCGCAATAATGGATATTAGCAGTCAGTCTAACACTTATTAGAAGATAAAATACTGCAAGACTATATACCAAAATTGTTTTCACAGAGCTAAATATAAGCCCTTTATTGGATAACGAAAAATTAACAGAAATCAAAAAGAACCTTAATTATAGGAAAGCTAAGGAGTGATTTTTTAACTTTAAGTTTAAAATAGTTGTTTTAAGACAGCAGGTGGTTTACATTTGCTTACAATCAAAATGAGAATGAAAAGGATACTTTCACTTATAGTAATGGTTCTATACCTGCTTCCAGCGCTTGGAATGACAGTATCTACACATTATTGTGGTGGAAAGTTGGCAGATGTTTCTCTATTTGGTTCAAAACCCAAAATGACTTGCTCTTGTGGAGCAATGACCCCGAAGAACAAGGTTCTCGTAAAGAGAAAATGTTGTGAGCAGGTGATCTTTTC
>CAMLDR010000170.1 GCA_946478775.1 uncultured Flavobacteriales bacterium | reverse complement strand
ATGCGGAACCACCAAACCGATAAATCCAATCACTCCGGCCATTGAAACGGCTGAGCCAACCATGCAGGTTGAACAAATGATCACCACTAACTTGATGGTTTTCACTTTGTACCCCATGTATTGTGCATTGCTTTCTCCAAGGGCAAGTACATTCAAACTTTTAGCCTGTAGGAAAATAAGGATCATTGGGACAATGGTGAAAAGCGCTAGTAATAAGACCGAATCGTTGTTCGCCGAGCCTAAACTTCCGAGTGTCCAAAAGGTCAGATCACGCAATTCATCGTCTGTTGCAAAGTAAGTCAGCAAACCAGTTAAAGCGGCTGTTAATGCGTTCAATGCGATTCCTGCCAGGATTAAGGTGAGTGAATTGATCTCACCGTTGCTCAAAGATAAGCGGTAAACGATGAAGGCTACAATTGAAGCCCCGATGAAGGCTACAATAGAAAGGGAAAGTCCCTCGTTGAAAAAAATCAACCAAGGGACCAATCCGCTGAATAAAATGAATAACGAAGCAAACAGAGAGGCGCCTGTTGAGATTCCAATTAATGCGGAATCGACCAAAGGGTTTCTGAATATCCCTTGCAGTGCTGCACCTGACACCGCCAAGCCTGCACCTATTAAGCAGGAATAGACCGCTCTTGGAAACCGAATATTGTAAACTACATGGTATTCAATGTCGGTTATTTTTAAATCGGTTTGAAAGCCGATCTTCTCCATTAAACTGCCAAAGACATGGGAAATTGGGACATTAACATTCCCTACTGACAGGTTGACAACGAAGCAAACTATCAATAAAACCAATAACGAAAGACCTATTATCCCTTGTTTTGACATATCCTTATTTTGTTCAAATGGTTCAAAGAGTTAAAAGGTTCAATGGAATTTAAACTCAGTTTTGAACTTTTGAACTTTTGAACTTTATTTAATCTTTTTGAACTCTTTATTCAATTCAGTTAGTGCTTCAGCCACACGTGGACCAAATCCACTCAATAACTGACCATCCATTTGAATGAGGGCTTTATTCTTTCCGGCATTTGTTGCACTGACCCCCGGAACATGGAAGATTCCGTCAGGTCCGAGGCTTTGAGCACCGGAAGTAAACATTAAAATCACATCGGGATTCGCGGCGATTACCGATTCGCTGGTTAAGGGTTTGAAATCAACAAATCCTTTCCCTGCGTTCTCTCCACCGGCCAAAACGATCATTTTTTCAAGCGGTGTTTTTTCTCCGGCAACCATCAGGGTACCGGCACCTCTTGCATAAACGAACAATACTTTTGGTTTTTTATCCAGTTTTGCCAATTTTTGAATGTCTGCATCGATCTTCGCAACAACTGCGTTTGCATCTTCGGATTTCCCCAACCAGGTTGCAACTTCTTTTACCAAAGACTTTGCTTCTTCCACGCTGTTCGGGTGTTTGAAAGTAACCAATTCGATCTTTGCCTGCTCCAGTTTCGATTTTAAATCCGGTGAAACCTCATCTTCCAGCATCACTACGTGTGTAGGATTCAGGGCCAATAAACTTTCAAGCGCCAGTTTACGCACATGGCCCAGGTTTGTCAACTTCTCAGCCGCCGAAGGATAAGTGCTGGTTACATCAACGCCAATGAGTTCCTTTTGGGAACCCACTGCGTAGATGATTTCTGTTACTGAACCGCTCAAAGAGACGATTCGTTTTTCTTCGACCTTTTCTTCTTTCTTCTCCTCTGATTTTACACCTGAACTACAGGCAGTTGTCAGGGATAAAAGAGCAAGAACTAAAAAACCACTATTTTTCATCTTTTATTTTTAATCAATGAGATTAATGTTGTACAACCAAACGCTGAGTAGTAGTTGCAGTTCCGTTAGAAACCTGAACCAGGTACACTCCGTTTGTGAAATCAGCAGTTGAAATGTTCATTGCTTCCAATGCATTGGATGTTGCTGCGTTTTCAAACACCACCTGACCAGTCATGCTCAACACTTTCACTGCTGCATTTGATTTGGAATCAATCATTACCGTTACATTGTTAGTTGCAGGGTTCGGGAAAATTCCGGAAATCAATTCTTTGTTCTCAGAAATGCTCAAGCTGGCTACTTTCTCTTTTTTGAAGTTTGTTTTTCCTAAGCTTGATCCTGTAAAACCTGTCATGATCAATCTCCAGTAATCTCCGTCTTTGTCTTTCACGAAATAAACCAATGAATCTGCGATTGAATAGGACATTCCATTGAATGTTTTCCAGTCGTATCCGATCGTATTGATATCTTCAGAGTAAGTTTCCGTTTCGAAAGACATATCTGTTTCCGGGTTATTTACCGGGTGAACTTCAGCTACTTCTACTCCAACATTGTGCAAAACACCTGTTACCATATTGAACGGGTAAGGAGCTCCGATATTAGCAGCGTATTGTGTGAACAATAAATCCCAGCTTGCTGAAGCAGGCTCTCTGTCGACCAAAGCACCTCCCAATGGCAGGTAAATGTAGTTTTTCGCTGCGTATGGTGTAAATCCTACTGTCGTTGTTCCTGTACCACTGTGGTCAGCGTTTGAGTAATCAACTGTGTAAGCCTGGTTCATGAAAGGCAAAGAAACAGTAAACAATTTAACGGAACCGTTTGTATATTTTACTGCAAATACGCGGTTTGCAACAATTCCTGTATGATTTACAGCATCGTAATTTCCCCAACCGTAATCATTACCCCCTGAACTAGCTGCGTTCAAAGCACCTTCTGTCCATATTAATTCCGAGTTGTAAAGCGGAGTCCAGGAAGCCATACCTGCAGTATCGGCAGTTGCCAGATCATCTCCGTCAGTTCCGGGAACAGCATACACTGATCCGATTTTATTATTAAAGATAATAGATGCTGCCAATGGGTTTGAAGGTGAGATTGTTGTAGCAAAACCTAAATCCCAGTTGTTTGCCGCCTGAGCTGTTCCCTGTTCGTCGTTCTCTAAGCTGTACCAAATATTGTTTGCATATCCTGCACCCATAGAAACGGAGTCGTTTACCAGCTGTGCGTTTGAAAATCCGGCAAATGCCAGGAATGATAGAAGTAATCCTTTTTTCATGTTTGTCTATTTAAGTTGTATTTACTTTTTTATGTGTTACCGATCAGCGAAGCCAATCTATTTTTAATAATTCTAAATAACGTTGCAAAAGTAACCTCTAAACAGAGTGTATACAATCGCTCAAATCAGCGAAATAAAAATACCCTTCAGAGGGTGGTTTATTTTTTAAACACCCGATTTTCCATTTCGAACAATAACAGTTCGGATAAAGACCTCACTTTTAATTTTTTGAAACAATTCTTGCGATGGGTCTGAACCGTATGCGGGCTCAGTCCCAATTCCCTGCTTATTTCTACAGTCGATTTTCCATTCAGTAGGGATTCAACGATTTCAATTTCGCGTTTAGTCAGACTGAATTGAGCGGGTGAAGTAATTTCATCCGACTGGTTCAGAATCTTATTCCAAACCAATTCGCAATAATAATTTTGATTGTGCAGTATTTTCTGAAAAGCCGCTTTCAGCTCATTCAACGTGCAATTCATGTCTATGAACCCGGAAACACCGTATGAAACCAATTTGGGGAGATTGGATACATCTCCGTTTATAATCAAAACGACTTTGATGGAATTTGAATCTTCCGGGAATCCTTTTAAGTTCTGCTCTATTTCAGGGTAGTTCTCAGCAAAATTGTAAACCACCACTTGCTTCTTGTCGGAAAGAACCTGCTCTGATTTTGGACTTCCGGAATGCCATTCAACCTGCACTTCTCCCAGAATGGATTGTACCAATTCTTTAAATCCAAGGCTTATTAACTGATTTCGACTATCTAAATACAGGTTCATACTATGTAGAATAATTCTAAATAGCAAAATTGCCTCCTTATGACAGATAATGCAATACCATAAAAAAGGTAATTGTTCAATTACGAATGCCGAATTACGAATCGAAAAATTTTTTAATCTTAAAAACAAGAATAGTTACTCTTATCCCTTTAGCTCTTAAGAATACGATTATGTCCACCTTTATTGAATCAAATCATTCGTAATTGGGAATTCGTAATTATCTCTGTTGAATGTATCCCTTCTTTCCTTTCGAAATTCCGAGCACCCAATCGTAATACCCGATAAAGTGAGAATCAAAGTAACCTTTGTGCCTGTAGAGACTCCGCGGGAAATAAATGCGCTGCTTTTCTGTCAATCCGTTGACGCAGGCCTGTGGTGCAACTCCATCCTGTAAGCACGGAGGATCCTGATTAACAGAACTCAAATTAATTCCATACTGCCAAACCTGGACCCATTCTTTCAAATTAACTGTTCCGGCAGCGGCATTTTCGGGAGCCAGGATATAATACCCGCCAAAGTTTATTTTACCCCGTAATTGTTCGATCATTCCCTGGGCATATGCAAATCCCATGCTGTGAACTACCAGGTAGAGGGTATCATTTTTGGAAGAATTCGGTAATTCGTTTAGCATTTGGTATAAATTCCGGCCTGCAATCCTTCCGCTGTTTGCACGAACTGAAAATCCTTTTTTATTGGATTTAGTAGCCAGCAAACCATATGTACGTGCTCGTTTCGACCCAAAAAGCTTAGATCCTACCGTACTGGTTGTATAGCAGGTATGCATTTTCGGATTTCTGCATCTTTTAGGATAAATCCCTGAATTGGTGCTGAAGTTCAACAAACTCCTGTGATTGGAAGTCGCAACTGAGTGATGTCCGTCGGCATAATAGTACTCTGTCGGATTAATCCTCAGTTTAAAAGTATCGTCTATCTGTTTCCACGGATTCCAATAATTGTAGCGATCTTCGGTAAACAATCGGTTGAGTGAATTGGGAAATTCCAACCCATTGCTTCGAATGTCATCAAAGTTCTCTTCAAATGTGCTTCCCAGAGAGGTCGGTCGGTACCCGTTTACAAAGATCAATACCCGTTTTGGCGGATCCTGCAATTGCAGCTTGGACGTAAGGTCCACACCCAAATGATTGTAAACCTGATCACGCAGCCATTTTCCTTTTGCCGAATAAATTTTAACGACCATATAATGGCTTTCCGCAGCAATAGACTCATCGAGTAAAGCAGTTTTTAAGGAATCTGAATTTGCGATCAGTCGCAATTTCAAAGGAACATTCTCTTTGGAAACGTTCATCTTGAAGTACAGGACTTTTTTTCGCTCATATAGGAAATAATTCTTATTCCGTTTGATGATCACTTCCGATCCGATGTTCTTTTCTTCCAGTCTCTTTGGATGCGTATTATCAAATAACAGATCGATGACCTTTTTATCTTCTAATCCGGAATAGGACTTGATGATTCCATCGGTTACTTCAAACCAGGAGTATCCCATATCCACAGCCCGGACTAATACATAGGAAAGAACCAGCATTCCTGTCCACTGGATAAACCTTGAAAGAAAAGAAACCAAACGCGGTTTTTTCATTCGGGCCCTTACCCAAACACGCAATTTCCGAAAACCATAAATAAACCCTGCAATTGAAGCCAATACACTGATGATGTGCAAGGTATTGAACGGTTTTGAACGGATACGAAATAAAGTCTTGTATAAAATGTTATCTATCTGAAGGTGGTACGAGTAAGTATTCTTCTTCATCGGGCGGATGACCGAAGCCAGGAAACTCTTATTTTTCAGAATAATCGTTCCGTCTTTTGCCTGTTCGAAAAAATAATAAGCAATCAGTCCATTATTGGTAACCACTTCTTCATAATCATCGATAATCGAATAAATCCGTGGGTTTTTATTGATCCGCAGCCAATCTTCATTATCCAGAACCCAGCTTTCCCTGTCTTTGCTGATTTCCTCCACTGCGTCAATGTTGGTAAAACCATCCAGGTATTCCGTTCCGATCTCATGGGACAATTCTTTTGAATTGTTCTTAACCACAAACCCCAAAGATTTGTTTTTCACCATATACCCTTTCAGGTTCGGATTTATAAACTTCGGGATCACGAAAAAAAGAATCGTTCCCTTCACCTTCTCCTTGTAAGCCTGTTTATAAATATCCCGGACGTGGCGCATTTGATCCGTATATTTCAGGCGATCGGACCCCGGATTTTCAAAAGCTCCGATCACATCAAGCGCATCGTGCTCAAATACGGGTTCTACGGTAACTTCAAAGCGAACATTAGCCGGACCAAAGCGTTTATTCAGTTCATTTTCAAGACTATCTCTGTTAATCTTGGTCTTCAATAAAGGGATAATCCGGATTTTCTGATTAACAAGAGGGAGAATGGAAATATGGAGTGTCGAAACAACTGTTCCGCGAAATCGGGCAACAAGGTCGTAATCTTTATTAGATGCCGGTAAAAAGATCCGCTGTTTGATCTCACTAATTCGTGTAGATGCAATGCGCTCTCCGCGAATAAAGAACTCAATGGAATCGATTGAAGGATATTTAAGTCGGTTAATCTTAAAATCAACTACATCCGTTTGGCCTTTTCCAACAGATTTGAATACCTCTACAAAGTATTTTTCCTGGTCATTTTTCTTCAGGCGCTCAAAAAAACCAAAGCGCTGATTGTTATTTTTTACGAAACGTCCGTATTCAATTGGTAAATGCTCCAGCGAATCTTTTCGTTCCTGTGAAAAGCCATAGGTCCCAATTAAAAGGAACAGCAAAAAAAGAAACAGACTTTTTTGAAGCATGATCCGTTAAATTGAAGTCTTACCAAGCCAGCGAAGCACATTGTCGTGCCAGATCGCATCGGATTCCTTCTGATCTAAAATTCCAGCTTCCACTGCAAAATCAATCACTCTTCCGGGATATGAATTGGCAACTCCTTCCATTTCACCCAAAGGATAAGGATCATCCAGTCCGGAAACGATTTGGGAGGAACCAACACGTATTTTGAGTAACTGAAGGGTATAGGAATCATGGACCAATGTATCAAAAAATAAATTCGGATGGCCTAAACTGGCACGAGGATCCCTGGTTTCTGTAAATAAATCCGGGCGGCCGTCAAATCCCTGCAGCCTTCTTCCGTAATTTGCCTGTCCGAGCATACAGCCATGTGCAAAACAGGTGCGAATCTGCGGGTATTTGTTAACGAAATCCTTTAACGCATACATGTGCAGGGTATCTGCCGTTTGCGCCATCATCCAAACCAGGTGAAAACGCCAATACATATCTTTCAATGCAACCATCTTTTCCCCGTCATACGGATGAATTTCGATTGCCAGGTTGTATTCATTTGCCAGATCGAATAAAGGCAAGGTCGAATCATCTACCACGGAAAGCCATTCATTGTCCTTATTCAAAAAGTGCGTAGGCAGACACAATAAGTTCATTTTCAAATCCTCCACACAACGGCGAATTTCATTCAAAGCATCTTCCATATAAAGCGGCTGCACCACAAATCCACTGGTGAACTTATCCGGACGGCGCTCCTGGACACTTGCATTGAAGTCATTCTGCCAGCGGATGGCATCAAAAGTATCTTGCTTAGACCAGCCATTGCAGTAAACCTGGGACAGGTTCAACATCACTCCGTGATCGATCCCATGTCTTTCCATCCATTCGATTTTCTCGTCAAAAAAGAAGCTGGGATCAGTAATTGGTCTCGCCCAGTCGTCCTGTCTCATAAACTTTTTATCATCATCTATCCAAAACAACTTCTTTTCACGCATGAATTTCGGAATTTCCGAAGGTTCAGGTAAAATGTGCCCATGACCGTTGATCTTCAATTTTTGCATGCTCGATTAAATCTTTACCCAAAAGTAAGAAGAAAAAGCAATCGCCGCCTTGGTAAAAAAAGTAGGGGCGGAAAATTTTCCGCCCCTACTTTTTGTTATTAATTGAATTACTTACTGATCACAACCTGGTGATATTTCGTTCCGAATTCACCTACAACCTGTAAAGTATAATGTCCGTTTGCATAGGACGACAGATCAACTGTCTTCACTGCTTCGAACTGATCAATCCGCATATCAAAGATTAATTTCCCTTGAGCATCGATCATTTTCAGGTTCGAGTAAGGCACATCGGATGTAATCTCAATTTGACCAATCGATGGATTCGGATAGATGGACATATTCCATTGTTCCTTTTCAGTAATAGATAAACAAGCATCCACCACTATCGTTGATTGAGCTGTTCCCGAACAACCAAAGCCATCCGTGAAGGAATAAGTGATCGGGAAACTTCCGGCACCGCTGATAGCAGGATCAAAACTTCCGGAGGAAACTCCTGTTCCCGAATAAGTTCCACCTGACGGCGATCCGCCAGTCAAAATGAATGCCAGGTTATAGGTACAAACCTGGCCTAAATCAGCAAGACCAACCGTTGGATTCGGATTCACTGTAACAGTTACCTGATCTGTCAGCTGGCAGCCATTGCCATCTGTTCCGGTTAAGATATAAGTAGTCGTAGCTGCAGGAATGAAAGAAACTCCATCCTGAATACCATTATCCCATCCGGTTGTTGGAGAACCGGTTGAAGCTGCCGTTAAAGTAACAGAACCTCCTGAACAAACTGCCTGATCACTTCCGGCATTCACACTAAACGGTGCTGCATCTGCAATAGTTATCGGATTGGAAGTTGAAGTACATCCTGCATTCGTAACCTGAACGGTATAAATTCCTGCAGAAGTCACAGAAATAGTGGATGCAGTAGAAGTTGTTGACCAGGTATTTCCTGAAGCATAGGAAGAAGTTAAAGTAATGGTTCCTCCCGGACATAAGATGGTGGAACTTGGAGTAATTACCGGAGGCGTTGGTGCTCCCGGATCCGTTAAACTGCCCACAATTGTGTTTGAGGCACAACCTGCACCACTCGTCAATACAATGGTATAAGATCCTGCAGCCAGGCTTGGAATAGTA
>CAMLDR010000169.1 GCA_946478775.1 uncultured Flavobacteriales bacterium | reverse complement strand
TATCCCGAACACCTGTTGCAAAAACCAGCTTCTTTGCCGCAAAGATTTCTCCGTTTTCGGCAGTTATCGTAAAGCCTGAATCGGTCTTTTCTGCATCAACTGCCAACCCGGAATAAAATTCGATTGTTTTGTATTGGGCCACCTGTTCCCTAGCTTTGGAAGCAATGGCTTGCGGAGTTTCTCCGTCCTGTGTAATGAAATTGTGTGAATGCGGAGTTTGTACATTGCAAGGAAGGCCACTGTCGATAATCAGAACTTTTTTCAATGCCCTACCCAATGCCATTCCTGCTGAAAGTCCGGAATAGCTTCCGCCAATGATGATCGCGTCGTAAATGTTGTTTGTCATGTTGCTGAAAGTTTGTTTGTCTGACAAATGTACGCTTTCAATTTATTAACGCAACAACATTGCATTAAAAATCAAGCTAAATACCAGATTTCTTTTTCAGTTTCATCAAACCGTATGCATCTAACCAAAAAGGATACAGATTCAACATCCGTATCCCTTAACCTAACTGTAACTATGAAAATTTACTTTTTTATGATTCTTACGTTTTGGATGAAATCACCGGCATTCAACTGAAGCAAATAAACTCCTGCATCCAGCTGGTCCAATGATAAAACCGGGTTGCTTTCCAGGTTTTGTTCGTGGATGAATTTTCCATTGAGATCACTCAGCTTTACCTGGCCTGTGAAGTGCTCAATTGTTATGAAATCTGTAACCGGATTGGGATATACCCTGAATCTATCTGACGCTTCGATCATGCCTGCAACAGCTTCATCTGTTAAGGACAAATTGTCTACTGTCAGGAAAGAAGCTATTCCATCATCCGTTGCGATGTAATCATTACTGTTCGGACCTCTTCTGACTAAAGACGGATCTAATAGAATATGGATTGAATCCGGAAGAATGGTTTGATTGATGTACGTAACATGAGTTGTAAATGAGGTATAACTCGCTGCTGCATTTAAATCCAGTATTCCCGTTCCAACAGTATCCCTGTGCATGGTAACCGGATTCCACTTAGTCATAAACACCGAAATTTGTGCCACATCCGTAATGGTGTTTGTCAGAGAATCAATGCTGTTCTCTACGTATTTATAAAATCCTTTTAAAGTACTTACGCGCGAAGTATAAGGTTGTGAAAGTACCGCCAGATCTTTTGCATAGTAGTACCACGTACTCAGCTTGAAAGCATAATTTCCGTTTTGAGCGTCCGTTGCCGGCGAATGATAAAACATACTAAAAACGGAAGGTTCCGTAAGACCCGGTGTTAGAAAGAACCAATTATCGGGACGGTTATTGGAATTCGTTCCGGAGTCAATGGGATTGATCCAGGTTTCAAAATCGAGATTCGCGACCTGTGTATTTCCTCTCAACGGCAAGAGTGCAAGTACGAACAGAAGTAGTTTGAGTTTCATTGTTTTCATAGCAAGATCATTTATAAATGATTAAGGTAAAGTTAAGTACATCCTTATTCATTCTGCTATGAAAAAGCCTTAAAAACTTATGAATTAACGATTAAGAATCAGTATTGCCCGGTTAAAATCCCAACCTCTCTAAGAATTATCTCTTACTTACCTTACAGCTTTCGCACTAACGTTTGTCGCTGTTTCGTCTTCACCCGCTGCGCGGCCTCTTTCCAAGGCAAAAAAAGTAAGCAAAAATGCCTTTGCCCAATTACAGCATTCAGCCATCCAACCGCTGTGGACCAATCCACGGAAAGACGGGATCAGGATCCAAAATGCATCCCACAGTAGTTTTAAAAACACTGTGGGATAGCACTTTCCGGGATTGATAACTACACCGTTTGGATGTCATTTTCTTCGGACATCCGGAAGGTCGTCTGACTATTTGGTAATCTATAAAATTTCTCCGGTCGTGTAATTGGGCGTTGTGTCCGCTAGTATTAATACCTCAAATAAGATCAAATCTTCATCCCGAGAAGTAAGTTCCTTCTATTTGAATCGGGTCTGAAAACACCATTGAAATAAGGATTAGAACAACTAAAAATCATTTTCTCCAGACAACATTATTTAAGAATTTCAATGCTCAATCCGTAATCACACTTTCGAATCCAGTAAATCCTCCATGACCGGATTTTTATATTTCAAGTGCTTAGCAGCTGCAATGGCTGTTTTCAGGTTGATAATCAAAAGTACCTCGCCGCCAATACGGATTGCCATGAAGATCCATAGCATAAATCCCCAGGCCATACCCGACAGCAGAACCCAGAGTGAAATGAGTGTACAAAAACTGAAAACAGAGAATCCCAAATAAAAAGCCCAGGGTTTTCCTTCTCTAACAAATAAGACACTTATCAAATAGAGTATGAAAACTACTATGTTAACACCAATTGTGATAAGCATTACTTCATCCCAACCCTGGAAAAGTCCGATTTCAATAAAGCCGGCAACAAGGGCAAAGGCAATGATTATATAAAAATAAGTACTCATTGTTTTCAACTCTCTCACCGGATGTGAAACATTGACAGGGCTGTGATATCCATCCACAATCACATCCAATGTTACCGGTTTTTCTGACAATTTCAATGTGATCAACCCCAGATCGGAAGTGAACGAAGTTCCTTTCAGTAGTTTTGCCGATCCCTGCACAGATCCAATTAGTTCGTCGTTGTAATAGACATCCACGTGTTTGTAACCCCGGGTCCACTGAACCAATAAATGTTCGTTTGGCAATTGGGTGATCGGGTATTTTTTTTCGTAATCCATGTGGTGATTTGAAGTATTGATTCGTGTATTTTCAGGCACTAAATTAATGGAATTATCCGTTTGCTTCTTTTAGTTGTTCTTCAAATCTTGACCTGTAGATCTTCAAAAGATCAAGTAGTTCTGCTGGTTTCACTGAAAGATGATCGATTCCAATACTTTCTTCGCCCAAAGGAGTATTAAACATAAAATAGAAGTCATTATTGTCATCTACCTTTCCCCGGATTATTTTTTCACCCGAAATCTCTTCCCAAGAGATAAACGGGCGATTGAAGGTCCCAATTCCTTTATCATTCAAAGTCAGGTACAATGCCACTTCCTTTCGTTTGCGAAGGGTTTGGAATAAGAGGGTGATTGCGGCTGTTACTGCTATGAAAGCAATTGCTTTTTCATTTTTCAAAAAGCTGTAAAGCGACACTAAAACACCTAGAATGATCAGTAAAACAGGAAGAATGAGATTATTTACCGAATAAAAGAAGATCGTTTCTTCCGGAACCTGGTGGTTGTCAATGAACAAATCCGGGATCTTAAACTTAAGCTCCAATTCCTTTAGCTTGCTTTCTTCGGCTGCTGTTCGAAATAGCCGCTCCAAAAAACCGGGATCTTCCGAAATTATCCCCCACATGACTGCTTTTCCTTTTAATTCATTGACATTCCTTACTTTTTCATAGGCCCACAGTTTCCATTTCGTGACCTTGTAGCTTCGATAGAACAACGGAAACAGGAGCATACTCAATGGAACAGAAAATAGCGCGTATTGCCAGGCAACAACTTTCAACAATGCCAAAAGAACCATAACCCCAATCATTATTTTGGGAACGACAGATGAAGGAACATTCAGCATTTTCCGGCCGCGTTCCAGGGCTTGTTTCACAGTTATTTCTTCCGGGTTATTCATTGTAGAAATCCTCTTCTAAAATCGCATAACTGTAATTATCGATCCATTCTCCGCGGATAGGAAGTTTCTTCCTGGTACGACCTTCGCGAATCATTCCAACCTTTTCAAGTACACGGATAGAACCCAAATTCCCCACAGCACAACCTGCTTCAATGCGGTGTAATTTTAAATCCGAAAAGCAGAATTCAAGCAAACGCTTCAAAGCTTCTGTCCCGTAACCTTTGTTCCAGAAATCTTTGTGTAGTTTATACCACACTTCTCCGGCGAGGTAATTGGGCTTCCCCATATTCAAACCGATCAATCCGATAAAACTCCTGTCGGCATCTTGAATCTTAAACACGTATTTCATGCGCGGTTCCAGTTCCTGTATTCCGATCCAATCTGCCAGCAAGCGTTCTGTAACACCCATGTCGGCCGGAATCCCCATGGTATTGAACTCATCTGTTTCCGGAAGGGAATGCAGTTCATGCATATTCTGAAGATCATTCAGATCCAGTTCTTTCAGTGTAAGTCTTTCAGTATTCAGAGTTAGTTCGTTCATAATCATTCCGATGATTGCACCTTAAAATTAATTCAATTTCCGATTCGGAAGGATCAAAAAAGACCGACCTGATGATCATTGAAGAATAAGTTTATTTCTTCCTCAAACTTTCCCAATTTGATTGTGCTTTATTGAAAAAGGCATGAGTCCGCGTGCTGTCTGCATCTACATATACTTTGAAAGAACTTCCGTCTGTTTTGTAAATCGTGAGGTAAGAAGCATCAGTAAGCGCTGTGTGATTATCTGTTTGGGACATCGAATCAATATCCGTTTCAAAAAATGCCTGGTTTACTTCCTTTTCTCCGTCTTCGATCCAATAACTGGCAATTCTTCTATTCGTAATGAAATTCCCTGATTTGGTCACATCTTCGGAACCGTCATTGTTCTCGAACAGTTCAATTTCTTCTTTGAGGTCCAAAACACCCAGGCCTTCCAGGAATTTACGCTCACCGGTCATCAGGTTTCTTTCTGTTTTGTCTTCAGCACAGGAAACCAAAAGTAAGATAGGCAGGAATAATAAGGTGATGAGTGACTTTTTCATTCTTCGGCTGATTTAGATGCCGTTTTCAGTTCGAGTACGACCAATCCAAGGATGATGGCTATTTCCAATAAAAAGTAAATGCGCCCCAAAACAGTGAGCTTTTCAAAATAATGAAACACACAAAAAGCGATCAGACAACAGTATAAAGTATTTCCAAAGGCAATCACTTTCAACAAAAAAGTATGTTTTTTATCTCCGAAATAGTAAGACATCAATGAGTAAATGAAAAAAATACAGCCAATGATGGAAAAGATTCTCAAAGCAACCATCGGCATCCCAAACGCTTTTTGGAACGGCTCCAAAATAACAGTCAGGAGCAAAACAGTGATTCCTGCGCCAAAGGCATCAATTAGTAAACACTTTTTCGGATTTAACCGGTATTTAGCGAATAATCCCATCTGCTTTAACGACTGGACTTCATTGCTTTGACAACTTTCAGGTTCTTATCTTCTATGTAACGCTTGTATTCTTCGCTCTCTGAACCATACAAGGCCATTTTTCCTTCGTGATTATAATGAATTCCCCAGCCATAGCGTTTGGTAAGGGGTGATGCTCTGAAACAAGCTTGTCCTTTCGAGAAGAACTGTGTTTTTGCCTCTTCGTATTCACCTGGTGTCAGGTCATTCTTATCTGCGAATACCCGGAACAAAACCTCATCGGAGGTATATTTGTATGGATTCTTTCCGATCATCTCAAACTGCCGGTTTGCAATAGTCTTTGCGTCTCCTTTCAAAGGTGGAATTTCTCCGTTCCCTGAAGGACAATCGTCTGAAATAACGATGAACGTATCGAAATAATTGGTCGTATGCACTTTCATGTAACTAAAATACCGATTTATGTCTTTGTAAACAAGCAGAAACCAGTTATTCGCTATTCTTCACGATCCGGCAAAAGGAGTTCCGAAGATTCCTACTGCCAATTCCATCCAAATAAGTGCCAAAACGGCCAGTACTCCCAAACAGAGAATGATCCTGCTAGATGTTTTTTTGACTTGTCTCAGGATCAGCTCACAAACCAAACCGGTTCCGGCAAGTAAAATCCCCATGACCAGGAAATCAAATCCCGTCCAATTCACCTCATTCGTAAACTGCATGGCAACGAATGGAACTAACAATAACACTCCGACTATTGATAAGATAATAAGTAGTCTTTTGTTTTTCATCTGGTTTGTTTTAGATTTTAAAAAGTACTTTGAGAAACAAAGTAAAAGATTAAATCTTAATTTACCAATTATTTTTTCAAAAAAATCTTTTAAGGAATGATCTCGGTACTGATCTCTATTGAATTTGTCAGGATTTTATGTACTGGACAAGCTTTTGCTATACTCAATAAACGCTCTCTCTGTTCTTCATCCAATTCACCAAAGAGCTGTAGTTTACAACTGATGACGGTTTTATTGGTTTTCTCGTCGCGCTCCAAATCTACTTCAATTTTGACCTCCTGCAAGTCCCACCCTTTTCTATCGGCGTACATACGCAATGTGGCACTTTTGCACGTTCCCAAAGCAGAGGCCAGTAATTCCAAGGGTGAAAATCCAAGGTCCTTACCTCCCATTTCCAGGGGTTCGTCAGCTATGACAACATTCCCGGACGGTGATTCAATTTCCATTCGATAAAGTTCTTTCTTAATACCCGCTGTTACTGATGCCATGTGATTCCTGTTTTTGGTAGTCTAAAATACGTTTTAATTGCGTTTAAAATCAGAAAAGTGCATCAAACAGCTGTCTGACACACTTTCCTTTTACCTACCGCACATGGTACAAACAAACATATCTGTACCTCAATCACAACTTAACAATCGGTTCAGTTCACATCTTTGCCGTTTTATCGGAGATGCTTCACTTCCTATTATTTCTTTCTTTCAAATTCAGGAAGCAAAATGCAGGACACTTCACTAACTCCTGAAAAGGTTTAGTAAAGTTGTTGAAGAAACGGATAGGAATTGTTATGCAATTATTGTAAAGTCTTACATAATTCACACAAACAATCAAAAGTTGGGACAATGGGCGACGATCACCTGTTTTGTTTCCAGGCTTAAAGATCTATCCATTTTCAAATGAGGTCCAATCCAGTTGAATTTCATATACATCCTTCGTCACTAATGCCTTATGCGATAGACTTACGAATCAAAACGTATGAATCATGTAAGTTTTCGGTAAATTTCTGTAACAACATTTTTCATGCAACAAAGCATCTTTGTCCCTGTTGTTTCAGTGAAACACTATTAAAAACACTTAAAAAAATGATTATGAAAAAAGTAGTTTTCGCATTAGTAGTATTGTCGGGTTTTACACTGGCATCTTGCAAGAAAGATTATACCTGTGAATGCAAAAAGATCCATACTGACGATGAAGGTAATTCGGTTACTTCTTCCGATGGAAGTTATTCATTCAAAGATTCTCGTGTACGTGCAGAAGAACGTTGTAATGAACTTGAAATGACAGGAACTGACATTTTGGGAGATTACACCCGCGAGTGTGATATCTAATAAGGATTCTGATTGATGTTAAAAAGCGCTGTAGAACCTTCGTTTTACAGCGCTTTTTAGTTTCCACTGATCTCAAAGATGGTGTTCAGAAAGCACCTCCTGTCTTAAATTACATTCTTTTACATTGCATCTGTTTCTTCAGAATTAAGATTCAGATACTTTGTACCAGGGAATTCTAATTTTTCTCCGGGATGAATTTCGGCAGAATCACTAAAATTGTTCCCAGCACAAAGATCCAGGTACTGATATCTGCAAAGAATGCTATTTGGCTTTCCCAGACCTCAAGTTCTTTCACTTGTTTGGAATACACTTCCCAGTCATCATCGACGGTTTTTAACCGGGTCACCGGTGAAAAGGTTTGTTCCTCCCTCGACTTTTCATCTTCCGAGTACTGCTTTTCGATTAGTGCCCAGATGTGGTCCAGTTTCTTGTTTAAATGATAGTTCTGAGAGTTCCGGAACGACTCTTCGGAGTTATTCTGAAAGATTTGTACAAAGAAAGAGAACAGGATCAGGATCAATCCGATTCCTTCCACTCGATTGAGCCAAACGGTTGTCAGTTTCATAGCGGTGTGAATGAATAGTGTTTTACGGTTGAAAAATAGTCATTTTATTTCTCAATCAGCTCAATTGCCTTCTCTAACATCAAGTCCTGGTTTTTAGCGTAATTTTGCCTGGTTAGTTTTACGGGAATATCAATCTTAACTCCTTTTTTCTGAGCTTCGGTTCCATCCGGGTAGAAGATTGCATTGCCGGTAAATTCGAATTCGTAAGGCCCCGGAAGATTCAGTGTTTTTAAATCGCCGTCTGCACCTGAACTTTGTTCGCCTATTGTTACGGAGTTCGGGAAAAGCAACTGCAGCATCATGGTGTTCCATTCGCTCATACTTCGTGTTGCTGGATTAACGATAATAACTACTTTCCCGGTATAGGGCGCAGACCCGTCCACTTTCAATTCGGGGTTATAATACGCATCCATGTTGGTTTTAAGAATATAAGTTCCGATTTCCTGCTTATTGACCTGGTAGTATTTTGCATAAGGAATCAAAATCTTACTAGCAAAACTCTTAGTAACGTAAGTTGGAACAAAACCTCCCCAATCGGGATAACCCCGCATGTCGAAAATAATTCCTCTTTTGGTTCTAGCTAAGTCGAAAATAGCATCCATCTGCTCATCGACTTTTTCATCTTCTACGTTTTGAATGAAGCGAAAGGTTTCGTGGATATGGAAATACGCTATATCATTCCCCAGAACAATCAAGGAATCGTTCTCCACACTATTGGACTGCAGCGAACCTAAATAGTCATTCAATAACTTCAGATTGGGGTCACCACTTCCAAGAAACGGAATTGTTTTGTGTTGCTTCTCACTACCTCTTAAAATTTCCAGGTTCACTTCCTTATTCTCTACCCCCCAAACCAGATTTTCAGCGTAATTGGAAAGGTGATAGATCAATGTCTGGCGGTTTGAAGTTGACAGCAACAAAGACAAGGCTTCTATTTGGGTTTGAACGGTCATCCCATTGACCGCAGTGACGTAATCTCCCTCTTTCACATCGTGCGCTTCACACAGTTCCGGAACAATGATTTCCGTAACAAGTATCCCATCGGCAAAAACCTGGTATGCAAAGGGCGGATAAAACGATTTCTTAAAGATCTTCTGTCTCTTC
>CAMLDR010000168.1 GCA_946478775.1 uncultured Flavobacteriales bacterium | reverse complement strand
AGGACAACTTTCAACGGTCCAGATTTACCTCGATCTGTTGGAGAAAAGCCGGGTTACACCGGAACAGGAAGAACTATTGGTCATTCTGCAGCGCGAAATGAAGACTTCCATTGAGGAAATGCGGGCGATTGCACACAACCTGGGAAATTCCACTTTGAACTACTATGGATTGAGTAAGGCATTGGAACAGTTGTGCCAGGTGATCAATGATTCCAAAAAGATCCGAATGGAATGTTACATTACGCTTGAAAGCAACCTCTCCCAGGAACTGGCGAAAGATGTATACCAAATGATCCAGGAATTGATTACCAATACCCTGCGGTATGCCAATGCATCCAAAATCCGTTTGGAAGTAACCGGGATCCAGGAAGAACTGACAATTATTTATGAAGATGACGGAGCCGGTTTTGATCCGGAGCATCTCTCCCCGGGAATGGGATTGAAAAATATTCAAACGCGCTGTCAAAAACACCAGGGAAGTTTCCACATGGAATCTTTGAACAAAGGAGCTACATTTATTATCGAAATACCACTCCATGGAGAAGCATAGAACCAACATTCTGATAGCAGATGATCACCCCATTGTTGCGGGCGGTATTGCAGCTATTCTCAATACTGCCGATAATCTGAACATCATCGGGATAGTTGATAACGGGCAAAAAGTACTTGAAAAAGCAGCGGAAGTTCCGCTTGATCTTGTTTTATTGGATATCAATATGCCGGTAATGAACGGCATTGAATGCACCAAGCGGCTCAAAGCCCAATATCCCGCAATCAAAGTGATCATCATCACGATGTACAACCGCAAGCAGTTCATCCGCGAATTGTTTGAAGCTGGGGCAGACGGCTGTATCTTAAAAAGCAACACGGGAAAAGAGCTCCTGACAGCCCTCAAACGGGTTATTTCTGGGAAGACCTACTTTGACCAGCTGAATGATTTTGTAGATGCTCCGAAGGAATTCAAAGAATTCAGACTGAGCGAACGGGAAATTGAGATCATTGAACTGATAGCGGAAGGAGCCACCAGTAAAGAAATCTCCAACCGCCTTTTTATTTCGGAACACACCGTAAAAACACATCGGAAGAATATTTTTCAAAAAACCCAGGTGAGTGACTCCGACCAGCTTATAAACTGGGCAATGAACAATAAATTAATCCGGTAAAGGATTTCTTCTTTATCGGGATTGTTCCTGTTTTTTTCTTTCCCAGGCAACTTCTCTTTTTTTGGCGGGTAACTAAGGAAATTCACTTAAGATTACTATATGAAAAAGTTCAACCTCTTAATTCTATTCCTGGTTAGTATTACCCAGTATGTGACTAGTCAGACACTTGTGGGTACTTTCACCCAGGTGCCTTGTAATAATGACGGGATCTATTCCGCTACAACGACGGGAATTCCGCTCCCGATCACATATACTTATTACACAAGCAGCCAAACAATTACTCACGCAAATGTCAATTCAGCAACGGACCAGCTGACCGGTATCGGGATGACAAGTGATGCGTATGTCTATTGCGTTGCCACAAGTGGAAATGTATTTCAAGATGTGTATAGCTTCTATACACCATCATTTAATTTTTCGGCTTACGGAGTTTCTCCCGTTTGTCCGGTTACGATGGGAACGCTTACTGCTACATACGTGAGTGGAACCACCGGACCTTTCGATTATACCTGGACACATACGAGTACTTCCACGACTTATGCGGGAAATAACATCAGTGCCCCGATAGGAAGCTATTCGTTAGAGATCGAGGATCAGACAACAGGTTGTGTGTTAAATATTGGCGACTCTAATATTTATATTCAACAGCTTTCCAACGTTACAGCAACTATTAATACTACAGATGCTAGTTGTACGAATGGTACGGCAACGGCAGTTGTATCAGGCGGAGTTGCTCCGTACACTTACTTGTGGGCAAATGGTGCAACCACACCCGGAATTACCGGTTTGAGCGGGGGATATCATACTTTAGTAATCACAGACGCCCAGGGATGCCAATCAACTAACTTAGGTGCATACGTGGAGCAAAATCCACAGATTATGGTGAATACAACAGTTACCAATGCAACCTGTACGCAGCAGAATGGATCTGCCATAGCGTTTGGCTCCGGGGGTCAGGGTCCTTATACCTATTCATGGAGCAATGGTCAAACAGGAAATACAGCTGCTAATTTACCCGGCGGGAATTATTACCAGGTCGTTGCAACGGATGCAAATGGTTGTGTAGGGAACGGTGGTGCTTTCATCAGTATCAATACTCCTATAAATGTGAACTATACATCTTCACCCAGTCAATGTACTTCGCCAACAGGATCAGCAACTTTGACAGCAACTGGCGGAACAGCTCCTTATACTTACTCATGGGGTTCAAACCCTTCCACGACTTCAACAATTACCAATGTGGCACCAGGAACTTATTCTTTTACCGTTACTGATGCTGTGGGATGTATCCGAACAGGAAGTGTGGTTGTTTCACCAATCAGTACTATTAATGCGGATGTAAATGTTTCTACGGTTATATGTCCGGCTACCACCGGAACAGTAACAGCAGCTGTTTCCGGATCAAACGCACCGTTCACTTATCTTTGGAACACCGGTGCAACAACCAACGCTATTAGCGGAGTTGCAATTGGAAGCTATTCTTGTGTGATTACGGATGCAGTGGGCTGTTCGGTTACCAAATCAAATTATTTATCATCCATTTCACCGGTTCATGTAGGAGTAACAACAGTAGGGGCAAGTTGTCTTTACACTGCTGACGGATCTGCTACTGCAGTTCCAACAGGTGGCACAGCTCCATATACCTATTCCTGGTCCAATGGAGAAACTACTGCAACTACAAGCGGTTTAGGGGTTGGGAACTATAATGTGACTGTGACAGATGCAAACGGGTGTTCCAGATGGAAACAACTTTCAATTATCGATGCGAACACGAACCAAAACTGTTACTGTACGATCTCCGGAAATGTTTATGTAGACGCGAACGCAAACTGTGTGGATGATGCGGGTGAAAATGGAGTGGAAAATATGCGGATTTATTGTTCCGGTTTCGGGTCCGTTTTTACAAATGCAAACGGAGATTATAGCTTCCGTGTTCCAACCGGAACATACACGATTTCTCAGCAAATAGACCAATATTATCCTCTGGCAGCTTGTCAAAGTAACAGTAATGTGGTGAGCGTGGTTGCTGCGGGAGGTTGCAACACTACAGTAGATTTTGCAAATGTGATCAATCCGCTTCACGACCTGAAAATCGTAACAATGAACTCAACGGTTCCTCCGATCCCGGGGAATAACTACCAGCAGAAAGTAGTAGTGAAAAATCAGGGAACCATTACCGAATCAGGAATCCAGCTGGGTTACGAACACGACGAACAGATGCCGTTTGTAAATGCAAGTCTGCCAGGCTTTGTGCAGTCAACGAACCCTTTAACTCCTGAATCTTATGGTGTACAATCCGGATTCCCTTCGTTGGTTCCAGGAGATGAAGAAGTGATTCTTCTCAATTACACCACACCTACCAATATCCCGATGGGAACAGTGGTTGATTTTTACGACACCGTTGCAAGTGCAGCGCCTATAGCAACAAACTGGCTGTTGGATAATACACCATGGAACAATGTGCAATTATTCCAGACAGTGGTAATAGCTTCATACGACCCGAACTACAAGGAAGTAACTCCAAGAGGTACAGGTGTGGAAGGATTTGTTCCGATGGATACGAAAGAGTTCGATTACACGATCCATTTCCAGAATGAAGGAACCTATTTTGCACAAAACATTTCCGTGACGGATCAGTTGGATGTTGATTTGGATTGGACAACCTTCAAGCCGGGTTATTCGGATTACGACTACACTACGACTATCAGTGAAACCGGTTTGGTAACTTTCAAATTTGCCAATATCAATTTACCATGGAAAGACCAGTATGGAGATGCTTTGAGTTCCGGATTGGTGAATTACAGTATCAAACCTAAAACAAACCTGCCGGAAGGAACCGTATTTACAAATACAGCAAATATCTATTTCGATTACAATGCACCGATCACTACCAACACAACGGTAAATACCCTGGATGAGCCTGCTGGCATTGATGAGACAGCAAGTTCAGAAGGTGTTACACTGGATTTGTACCCGGTTCCGGTCAATGACCAACTGACCATACGAGTGAATAATGTTTCGAAGAGCGAAACGGCTATTGTTAGCATCATTGATTTAACCGGAAAAATAGTTTTATCAGGAAATGCAAACCTAAGTGAAGGCTCAACGATCCTTACGAAAGACCTTTCAGGATTAATGAACGGAACGTATTTGACCCGAATCCAATTCGAGAACGGATCATCCATCGTTAAGAAGATCATTTTGAATAAATAATTAACGTTAGCTGCTTAAATGAAAGAGTCCCGTCAGTTTTGACGGGGCTTTTTTGTTTTTTAGAAAAGAGTTATTCCCCGAAAGTGTACCTGAATCCGGACAATGTAATGATGGGGTCATTACCGGCAGTATAAAAAGTCACTGGTATTGTCCAATAGTCCGTTTTCTAAAAAAAACCTAAAACCAAGCTTTCATTCGTTCAATCCAAAAATTATGTAAACTTTTTCAGAACGTCGTTTTTAATATTGGATGAAAATTATAATCAGCAAGATCCTATGAATACTTCAGATGAACAGCAAAAAGAATTGGAAAAGCTAAAGGTGTCTGATCACCTGTCGAATGAGCGCACTTTACTATCCTGGGTCCGGACAAGTGTCGGGATTATGGCATTTGGTTTCGTTTTGGTGGAGTTCTCTTTGCTTTCCAAAGGGATCAATAAAGCGCTGGAAATTGAAATCCAGGGAAACCATTACGGAATTTCCGCTCCAATAGGAATTTCCATTGTAGGAATTGGTACAATAAGCCTCTTGTTTGCTTTATTTCGCTACCGGCGTACAAAGAAAGAGATTAATTCAGGCGATTTCCAGCATTCCGATATTTTATTGAACTTGCTTGTGGGCTTTATATTTTTGATCAGCGCCGTATTATTGGTATACCTGATTCTACTGCTTTAAACGAAATACCTAACTTTGCGGTCAGACACATACATTTATGGAAGATTTCGATCGCAAAGCTCACTGGGAAAACATCTATACGACCAAGGAATTGACAGCCGTAAGCTGGTATCAGTCTGTGCCCGTTACATCACTGGAATTCCTGGTACAATCAGGTTTACCTAAAACGGCTAAGATCATTGATGTGGGCGGTGGTGATAGTTTCTTCGCAGACCATTTGCTGGAACAAGGTTATACGGATATTACCGTACTCGATATTTCCGAACAGGCCCTTGAACGGGCTAAAAAACGTTTGGGAGAAAAAGCTGCCCGGGTAAAGTGGATCGTTTCGGATGCTTCCACCTTTGTACCACAGGAAACTTACGACTTTTGGCATGACCGTGCTGTGTTTCATTTCCTCACGGCGGAAAAAGACATTCTCTCCTACACGGAAGTGCTTGCAAAAGGCATTCGGTCAGGAGGAATACTGGTAATCGGTACTTTTTCAGAAACCGGTCCTTTGAAATGCAGCGGGATTCCGATTAAGCAGTATTCCGAAAATTCCTTAGCAGAATGCTTTGCACCGGTATTTGACAACATCACTTGTGTAAGAGTCGATCATCCAACGCCTTTTGATACAGTTCAGAATTTTGTGTTCTGCAGTTTCCGGAGAAGATAATGAATGCTTAATTATTCTAATGGTAGTTCGGGAGTTCGCGAATTCTGTTTAGATACTTGTAGTACAAAACGCTGTGAAATACGAATGTATACCTGGTTTTAAAAGACAATGAGAGCAAGCCTTTAACTCTCGCTCTCATTCTCATTTACAATACGAAGTTCAGAGAACAAAGTAGTGATCTGTTTTTGATTTACTCCAGTATAACCTTTAAATTCTTCGGTTCACCGTCTACCAGCACCTGAATCACATACATCCCCGCCTTCTTCCCGGAAAGATTTACAGAAAGCCCGTCAGTTGTTTCAGAAATTTCAGCAGAAACCTGTTTGCCATCTGCATTACTAATGTATACATCACTCAGGATGCTTTTCCCTGCCGATAAAGTAAAGATTCCTCGGGTGGGATTTGGCGAAGCCGTCAATTCAGTACCGATAGTTGAACGCGTTTCTTTTTGTCGCGGGTCCGGGGTCGCCATGAATGGTACAAAACAAGTCTGTGTAATCGTATTTGAACGGTTGGAAATAGAACAAATGACCGGACCATTTGTTAAGATTACCGGGATTGTTGTAAAGTTGATCCCTAAAGGATTCATTAGACAAGGATCAGGTGTCACAGTATAAGGATCATCGCAGTCATTGCGTCCTAAATCATCGGTCTTTAATAAATAGTACCTGGCTGGACTGGCAGCGTTCTCAGCAACCGAAAAAATATTCATTCCTATTCCAGTGCTATTGTAAGCATCGAAAATCGATCTGCCATAAGTCTGCGGATTAGTAGAAGGATAATAGACTCCTTGCGCAAAGGCAAGTGCAGAAGTGTTAAACTCGGTGTGTACGTAACCGGATGCGGCTGGCGAAGGGCCGGAAAGGAGTAGGTTCAGTCCAGTCGTTGTTTGTACAACATTGATCTCCGGGTTCAGGTATACTGTATTCGTTTGATGGTTCGATTGCATATTGATTCCCAATGTGGGAGGATCGATTTCCGATAACCACAGCGGACCATTCACACCGTTTTCAAAAGAGGTCGAAGACAGGTAAAAGTTGTTCGCTTCCAAAACAACCCAGGTTCCGGCTGGTTCTGCATGCGTACAGCCCGGCGTATATTCATAAAGCATAGAAGCAAGATATCCGCCTGTCCCCGGTGTTAAACGCATCAGCATCGGTCCGCGATCGATCACCGGGTTCAAAAGATCCGCACTGATTGCGCTCACGATCAGTTCATTTGTTGCGGCGTCGTAAATAATGTTCCCGGCATCTTCATTGCGTGCCAGATTCTGGTAAACGTTGTCCCAGGTGAATCCCGGTATGGTAAGATTCACAGCAGTAACCGCCAGGTCCGTCTGGTTGTTCGCTAAATCATAAGCGTTAGAGAGAATGTAGGCAAAAGTTCCGCCGCCATCGATAATGAAATCAACTGCATAGCGTCTTGTCCCCGCAGGTACGGCAAAAGCGTGTGCCCAGTTCACTGTGTAAGCGCCAGAGTTGATGCTTACCAGGCAGTAACCCGCAACACCCGCTCCGGAAACCGTATTGAACAAAACATAATGATTCCCACCGAAAGTACGAACTCGCGTAGGTTTAATAGGGGCATTCCCACGTGTGAGGTAGGAAACATTCAGTACGCCGCCAGTAATGGCATCGTAACGAGTGATCAGCGCTCCGGGACCCGGATTCGAGGCATGCAGGGAAAAGAAGGACCCGGACCCGTCGAATTCCATATCCACAAGCGTACTGTAATTGACGTTGTTCCCGCTGTGCTCCTGTAAAAAGTAAGGAAATTGTGAATGAGCCTGCAGACAGATAGTTGCAGCCACGAAAAGTAAAGCTTTTTTCATGTGAATAGTATTTAGTGAAGAAGGAAGTTAGGGAAAAGGGGTGGAGAAAAAAAATGATTTAGACGAGGAGATAATCTGGGACGACGAAAATGTGTTTTAGGTGATAATTTGTTACTGAAGAAAATGTTACAAAGCAGATTGCAATTGATAATGAGATCCTTGCGGGTTAATTGGTTCTTGGTATCCTGGATCACCTGATTCTAAGATCGATGACCTTTTTTCAGTGTGAACACGCTCATTCTTGTTTACCATACGAAGTTCAGAGAACAAAGAAGTGCTCTCGTTCTCATTTTGTATATTAGGGGAACTATGAAGAAATTTGATGCGCTCATTATTGGTTCCGGACAGGCAGGAACTCCGCTTGCATTCCGGCTTGCAGCAGAAGGAATGAAGGTAGCTATAATCGAAAAAAACACCGTTGGCGGAACTTGTGTCAATACCGGTTGTACTCCCACCAAGGCTTATGTAGCCAGTGCCAGGAGAATGTGGGATGCCCGGCATTCAGCCGAATTCGGAATCTTTTTGAAAGACAAACCACTTGCAGATTTAAAAAAGATTAAAGCACGTAAAGATCAAATCGTTGCCGGTTCGGTTGATTCAATCGGCAAAGGATTTGAAGATGACCCTAACATAACGCTCGTGAAAGGCGAAGCGGCATTTGTTTCGGACTATGTACTTCGTGTAAACGATGAGCAGTATACCGCACCGCAGATCTTTATCAATACGGGAGCACGCCCCCTGGTACCGGAAGAATACAAGGAGGTTCCATACCTGACAAATGAATCGATATTGGAATTAACGGAATTGCCTGAGCACTTGCTCATTATCGGCGGAAGTTATATCGGTTTGGAATTCGGTCAGCTGTTCAGCCGGTTTGGAAGTAAGGTTACCATCATTGAAAGATCGAACCAGATTATCAATCGGGAAGATGAAGATGTTAGCCAGGCAATCCGGGAAATCCTGGAAGAAGACGGGGTCGAATTCCTGACAAATTTGAAGAACGTTGCCGCAAAAGGAAATCCCGGAAGTATTCGCATTACGTATGAAAAGGACCAAAAAGAACATACAGTTTCAGGAACACATTTGCTTTTAGCGATCGGCAGGGCACCGAATACGGATCAACTGAACCTCGAAGCTACGACTATCGAAAGAGATAAACGGAACTACATTTCAGTAAACGATTACTGTGAAACAACTGTAAAAGGTGTTTTCGCCCTGGGAGACTGCAATGGGAAAGGTGCATTTACCCATACTTCCTATAATGATTTCGAAATTACAGCCTCTTTTCTGTTTGATGGGAAGAAGCGAAAAATCTCCGATCGTATGCTGACTTACGGACTCTTTATCGATCCGCCGCTTGGCAGAGCAGGTATGACGAAAAAAGAAGCTTTGG
>CAMLDR010000167.1 GCA_946478775.1 uncultured Flavobacteriales bacterium | reverse complement strand
TGAACCCGGAAGAAAAGAAAATGGGAATCAAAGGTTCATCAACCCGCCAGGTATTCTTTAATAACGTGAAAGTACCTGTTGAAAACATGCTTTCAGAGCGGGAAAATGGCTTTAAGATCGCATTGAACATTCTGAATATTGGACGCATCAAATTAGCGGCAGGAGTATTGGGAGGAGCAAAACAAACCATTACCGACTCCATTCGCTATTCGAATGAACGGGAACAATTTGGAAGAAATATCTCCAAATACGGGGCTATTCGTTACAAAATTGCAGAACAGGCGATTCGGGCGTATGTTGCAGAATCTGCTATTTATCGAGCCGGGCAGAATATCGACGATGCCATCGAGGCTTTAATGGCCGGTGGAATGGAAAAAGGTCCGGCTACCTTAAAAGGAATTGAACAATTCGCTCCGGAGTGTGCCATCTTAAAAGTGGCAGGATCGGAATGCCTGGACTATGTTGCTGACGAAGGAGTTCAAATATTTGGCGGAATGGGTTACTCAGCAGAATCTTCGGTTGAAAAGGCGTATCGTGATTCGCGTATCAACCGCATTTTCGAAGGAACAAACGAAATCAACCGGCTATTAATAGTTGACATGGTATTGCGTCGCGCAATGAAAGGCGAACTCGATCTAATGGGCCCGGCAATGAAAGTTGCATCGGAATTAATGAGTATTCCTGAAATGACGGAATTGGGGTCTCATCCCTTGGCTGCTCAGCGGCAAGCATTGTCCGGCTTCAAAAAAACAATCCTGATGGTTGCAGGTTCGGCGGTCCAAAAATTGATGCAGACCCTATCGAAAGAACAAGAGATCCTGATGAATATTGCAGACATTTCCATTTGGGTTTACCAGGCAGAATCTGTTTTGTTGCGTGTCGAGAAATTGATCGAAAAACAAGGAGAGGCTGCAGCTGCAATTCCAATCTCCATCGTTAAAACATACTTCTATGATGTGGCAGAATTAATCGACAAAGCAGCTAAAGATGCCATTTACAGTTTCGCTGAAGGAGATGAATCGCGCATGATGGTTACCGGGGTGAGACGTTTCACGAAAATTGATCCGATCAACCCGAAAAACGAAAGACAGGCAATTGCTCAATATTTAATTGACAAGAACGCCTATACTTTGTAGTTCCTTTTCCCCGATCCGCAGCAGCGGATGGGATCCAAAGGTCATTCACATATAAAAAGCCATTCGCTAGTAGCGGATGGCTTTTGTAGTTTTATGACCCTTAAATAGCTTCTCATGACATTGAACACCTATAAATAGATGAATATTCTGTACTTTTGCCGCTCTATTACATTTTATTATGAAAAAACACATCTTATTCACTGTCTTACTGTTAAGCTTCTCAGGGGTTTCACAAACCTACTACCTGGAAGATTTTGACGGAATTGCCGGACCCACAGCAGGTGGAGCCGGAACTTATAATTTTGCTCCCGGATTTCTTATGAGAAATGTCGACAATATGACACCTGCAGCAAATGTATCCTATGTAAATGAGGCATGGGAACGCAGAGAAGATTTCGCAAACAATGTAGCAGATTCCGCAGCTTTCAGTACTTCCTGGTATACTCCGGCGGGAACTGCAAATGATTTCATGTGGACACCTGCTCAAACCATTTTGCCAAACACCGTTCTTTTCTGGAATGCAAAAGCTTACGATGCCGCCTTTGCGGACGGATATGAAGTGCGCATTATGACCGTTGCTCCAACTGGTGGCACAGCGATTATTGGAAATCAACTAAGTAATTCCACAGTCCTATTTTCAACTGCTGCAGAAAGTACAACATGGGTAACGCATTCCGTTCCTTTAAATGCTTTTGCAGGTCAAACTGTTTACATCGGTTTTAGAAATAACTCCAATGACAAATTCATTTTAGTCATTGACGATATTGAATTGCGCGTAATTACCAATCACGATTTGGAAGCTATCACACCGGCTCAAAATCCCTATACCATAGCACCGGCGAATCAATTAACGACTCCCCAGAATTTCAAATTGGAAGCTGTTATCCGAAACAACGGACTGCTAGCCATGACGAATGTTGCAATGAGCTGTCAGGTGATCAAAGACGGTGTTTTAGAAACGACCGTAACCAGCAGTATTCTTCCTTCATTAGCCCCGGGAGCTAGTTCGGCTCCAATGACAGCAAACTATACTCCTACTTCAAATGGTGTTTATACTTTCAAGTATTTCCCGGTTGCTACGGAGACAGATCAAAACAATTCAAATGATACCATCCAGTCTGCGATTCCAATTACTGTAACAGAAGCTGAAATGGCAAGGGATAATGGGATTATTGTTGGTCAGCTTGGAATTGGCACCGGAACTGGTGGGTTTATCGGTCAAGTCTTCAACATAGAAAACACCACCTCTCTGAAGGATGTCAAAGTAAACTTCACCAGAGGATATACCGGTAAAAAATTGGCAACTGCCATTTTCAACACCAATCTCAGCGGTGTACCAACCACCTTATTAGCATCAACAGATACACTTCTTTACATCGATGATAGTGCCAGAACATACATTCTTCCGATTCACGGAGGTCCTTTAACGCTTGCTCCGGGAAAATATGGAATCATTCAAATCGAATTTGATTCTACCTTAGCTCTTGCTCAAACATCTGCTGTCTTTCAGTCAAATACTGTCTTTGTTAAATGGCCTGCAAACGGACCAAACTTTACTCCTATTGAGACCTTTGGGGCAAACTTTGGAAAAACGTTTCTTATCAGACCGCAATTTGATGTCTGTTTTGGTGAAATTGGCGGAGTGCTCTCTAATTCTGTGAATTCAACTTGCGAACTTGCAAATGGAAGTGCAACGATCACTCTAGAGCCCGGTTATTCCGTAGAATGGGAAGATTCGTCTGTCAATCCAACGATAACGGATCTGGCATCGGGTTACCACACCTATACCATTTCCAATGCAGATTGTTCATTCATTGATTCGGTTGAAATTACTACGACTCAGAATCCGGATGCTATGATCGTATCTTCAACCAATCCGCTATGTGTTGGGGATTCGGGGCAAATTGAAATTGACATTCAAAACGGACAAGCACCTTACGCTATTAGCTGGAATGCAGGTAACGGTTCAAGTATATTAACAGGACCGGCCGGAACTTATACTGCTACTATTACAGATGCCGGTGGGTGTACAACAACTGCTTCAGCAACTTTGACAGATCCTGCACCAATCGTTGCAAATTCAACTTCTACAAGTACCTCTTGCTCAACTTGTGCAGATGGTATTGCAAGTGTTTCCCCTGCAGGTGGAACCGGTTCTTATTCCTATTTGTGGAGTAACGGTGCAACAACGAGTTCAATTACAAACCTGCTTCCCGGAACTTATACTGTTATCATAACGGATGCAAACGGTTGTGAGTTGACAGCATCCGTTACCGTTAACTCCTCTTCACTTGGAGTGGATGAATCACTGCAATTCGGATTGACGGTTTATCCAAACCCGATGATTGATTTTGTTCAGGTAGAATCAACAAAGCAACTAATAGAAAGTGCACAATTGATTGACAATTCCGGGCGCGTAGTTCTGGAGAGTATTATCAATGGCAAATCGGGGATTATTGAAACTAGCCAATTGGCAAAAGGCAATTACTTGTTGGTACTAAAATCAGGCGATCAAACATTCACCGTTCAGGTGGTCAAATAAGTTCAGAAGAACAGACAAAAAATCCCCCTCGGTCAAACCAAGGGGGATTTTTAATTTATCGAAAGTGCGCAATTCATTGATATTGATAATTCAGTGGCGCAGTTCCGGTGAACTCTCAATAGCAAACCGGGTATTATTGAAACTAGCCAATTGGCGAAAGGCAATTACTTGTTGGTACTAAAATCAGGCGATCAAACATTCACCGTTCAGGTGGTCAAATAAGTTCAGAAAAACAGACAAAAAAAATCCCCCTCGGTCAAACCAAGGGGGATTTTTAATTTATTGAAAGCAGTTTCAGAACTGCCTAATGTTTTGTTCTTATCGATTAGCCGTGGCTGAATTTTATCGTCCGCCGCGGCAAATTTTATCGAAAGCAGTGCTTTCTCTTATTTCAAATACTTGTCTTTCATATCCATGAAAGTCATATTCTCACCTCCAACAGAAACTGTACGTAAGTCTAAAGCGACTAACAGGCGATTAACAACATTCAAATTTGAATCTTCATTTTTTAACAATGTCACTTTTAAGACATCTGTTGATTCGTTGAAGGAAACGGAGAAATAGTCTTTGTAGTAACCTTTCACAGCATCCACTTTTTCAGCAGTAATGGATTCAGGCACTGAAAAATCATACACTCCGCTTGATTTTGCTGCTTTCAATTGAGACTCACTGATTGAAGCAGAATTTTGACTAAAAGCAAAAGAACTTGCTAAAGACAAAACGAATATCATTGCTAACTTTTTCATAATTTGATAACAGTTTATAAGTAGACGTAATAAAAAACCTAAAGGTTGTATGTGATAAATATACAATTAATTTAATAACATTTGCATTATGCAATTATTAGACCATTTTGATGAGACAAAACTGGAAGCCGGCTGTGATGAAGCCGGAAGAGGCTGTCTGGCCGGGCCTGTCGTTTGTGCTTCAGTCATTCTTCCAAAAGGTTTTTCTCATCATTTACTGAACGATTCTAAACAGATTTCCGAAAAAAATAGAAATTTATTACGTCCGATCATCGAACAGGAGGCACTTGCATTTTCTGTTCAGTTCCTGCAACCGGATGAAATTGCAGCATTGAATATCCTAAAGGCATCCTTAACCGGTATGCATCGTGCCGCAATGGATTTGAAACTAAGGCCTGAACTACTGCTTATCGACGGAAACAAGGGATTGCTTTCAAATGAAATTCCTTCCATCCCTATTATTAAAGGGGATGGGAAATACAAGAACATAGCCGCAGCTTCCATTCTCGCAAAAACCTATCGGGATGAGTACATGGAGCATCTTCACGAAGCGTTTCCTCACTATCACTGGAAAGTCAATAAAGGCTATCCGACCAAAGCTCACCGGGAAGCTATTGAAATTCACGGTGCCTGCATCCATCATCGTCCGGGTTTTAACCTTCTTGGACATGGACAGTTATCCCTGTTTATGGAGTAAACACTCTACTGTTAACTACTTCGCAAGAAAGATGCTAACCGAGTAATAGGAAGTGCTATTTTTGATCAATAGTTCCGAATTATGTTCACTCGTTCAATAATTATTCTTTTGGTCATCTGCTCTCTGGGCTGGATCGGTTATGTTGGTTTCACCCTTGTGGAAGGATCCAGTGCTCCGCCAACACCGGAAAATGCATTTTCTCAGGAAGATGATACCATTATTGTAGTTCACAAGCCGCTGGAAATTGACTATAACAGTTCCATTGTGGCCTCACTTCAAAAAAGTCCTTTCTTCGCCATCTTACTAAATCAACCGGAACGGATTCAACATTTCTACTTTTCAACGAGCCGAAACCTGGTACTATTGGAACGAAGTAAGCCATGGACGAGCGAAATCGTGAAAAAATATGCCGAACGACTTTCTTTATCCTCCACTATTTCCGCTCAAAAGCACATCTCTCTGTCTAATAACTGGAAAGGTGAGTTTCACGGAAGATTCCTGTTACTCTATCTGGAAGAGTGGCAGCCCGGATTAAAAAGTGTTGTTTCCTGGAAATATTTAGACCGGAAAAGCAGCTTATCATTGGTTTATAAAACAACCGATAAAACTTACGAAATTGAAGACTCCTATTTCATTTCAAGCAGCCATGTGAAGTACATCACTCACACGGGAAATAAAGCATTGCCCTTGGTCAATGACCAGGAACTCTTCCAGGAACTCATTCCGGCGGATTTCGATTCTTATACGTTCTACGAAAAAAACTATTTGCTGACGAAATTCCCTAATAAATCAATTCTTCATGAATGGATGAATTTTGGACTGGCATTGATTGTCAATCAAAAAGATAGCTGCCTGATTACGGATTATAAACCGGGGCAGGATCCCCTTGCTATTTTGAGCGAATTGGATCGTGTGGAACTTTCCGATAAGCAAAAACAGGCCACATTAAAACAATACTATTTTCCATTCCTGAATTCCAAGAGGAAGATTTATTTAGAGATCTTCAATAACAGTGTACTGATTTCAAATTCACAACAGAGTATCAATCGGATTATCGGTAGTTATGAAACCGGGGCAACTCTGGAGCAATCCACCACGCTGAAATTCAAATTATTCAGCAATAGTCCGCAAAAAGTATCGTATCGCAATTTCGACCGGGAACAGCAAACAACCATGAGTCGATTAACCGGTGCAAACCACAGCACTATTCAGCTTTTGAATGAAGGATCTGACCAGGAATCCGGCAAGGACGAACTTCCTAAGTTAAACCCCATCCGATTAGATGACAACCTGCGCAGTTTGAATCCAATTCCGGGATCGAATAACTTATTAGCTATTACGCAATCCAATACACTTTACCTGGTTGGTAATAAACAGATTCTTTGGAGTAAAAATTTAGAATCTGATGTCATGGGCAGACCACTTTTCATTGGCAATGGAATTTTCCTGAGTACTAAAAATGGAATCCAGGGTTTTGACAGAGCGGGAAACAACCTGGCAGGCTTTCCAATCGTATGCAATCAGGTTACAAGCAATCTTTTCTCTTATTATTGGAACGCAAAAGACTACATTGCGTTCATCGCAGACGGACAGGTTCAGAGCTACGGAACAAACGGAAAGCAAAGTTTCAAAGTCGGTGTAAACGGAACTTTACAGAAGGATGCTCAACTGCTTGTACAAGGAAAGAAAGGCGAATTAATTGCTCACATCTGCACCAATTCCAACTGGTCAAGTATTTCCATCAAACGAAAAAGGGTCATTAAATCTCAAAATTTAGGAGAAGGAGAATGGCATCTCGTAAAAGTAAACGGGACAATCAGCCTCTTAGGGCTGGCAAAAAAACAATTTGTTCGTTTGACCGAAAACGGGAACAAAGCCATGTTAGTCGGAAATGTTTCATCGATCCTGAATACTCAAAGCCTTGGAGATGAACAGCTTTTCTTCCTGAATCAGCAGAACACCATTTATGTGATTACCGGAAGCGGGACGATTTTGGGCCAGTTTAATTCCACCATTACTACTATTGATGATGCTTCCCTGATTAAATTACCGAATGGCAAAACAGTTGTGGGAATAATCGATGGAATTGCCAATAATTGTTATATTTATACGATACGTGGAAACGAATTAAATAAAGAAAACTACGAAGGCTCAAATAAAATTGTTTTCCAAAGACAAGCAGACGGGACAATTTTGTTAGTTTCGCAGGCAAATGGTTATTTGATTCGTTATCCATTGAACTATTAATAGACTACTTATGAAGAAACAGTTACGTAAATTAACTTTCTTAGCTTTTTCATGCATGACTGCCGTCACAGCATTTTCTCAAAATTATTTGGGAGTGCACAGCAGTAACTATGCCGGAGTTATGGGATTAGACGTGCAACCGGCAAGTTTTGTCGACGGAAGATTTATCGTCGATATTAACCTGGCAAGTGCTAACGTTGGTGCCTGGCAAAATGCCAAGTATTTCAAAACAGATGTGATGCCGAAATGGTGGCTGAAGTCCTTCAAAAAGGACACCATGTGGATGCAGCCCGACAGTACTTTGTATGAGCGTTCCATTTTTGATCTTTACGATTACAACAAAACAGGAATTAAGACCAGAGGTATTTATGTGAATTATCAGGTAGACATCCTGAATTTCGCATTCCACATCAATCCTAAAATTGCCATTGGTTTTGCTGCAAAAAGCAGAATGATCTCCAATGTAGATGATATCGATCCGAAACTGGCGAAATTGGCCCAGGAAGGATTAGACTTTGCATCTCTTTGGAATCTCCAGTTAAATGACAAGCTGGTAACTGCCAACATGATGGCATGGAATGAATACGGTATCAACTATGGTCAGGTTGTAATGGACAAAGGGGAACATTTCTTGAAAATTGGCGGACGTGTGAAGTTATTGCAGGGGCTTGGTTCAGCTTACGCATATACCGATCAGCTAGACTACGAGTTATTGAATAAGGATACAGCAACTACTTTAATCGGGAACTTCAAATACGGTTATTCAGACAACCTGGATGAACTAAAGGATTTCAACTCCAAAAGCTTCTTCAAGTCGGCATCTAAACTTGGATTTGGTTTGGATTTGGGTGTTGTTTACGAATGGCGTCCGAAATACAAAGAGTTCAAATATGAAATGGACGGCGAAACAGATCTTTGGATGCGCAATGAAAATAAGTACGAGTTACGTGCAGGAGTTTCTGTTTTGGATATCGGTGGTATGAAATTTACCAAAGGTGGTAAAAGCCGTGATTTCTCTGTAAATACCACGACTCTTGACCTGCGCATTTTTGATGATGTAAATTCGTTCGCTTCTTTCGATTCCATTGTAGACAGCTTAATTCTAAATGATACGGGCTGGAATGACAATGAAGGAGTTGGAGAATCTTACTATATGAATACTCCTACTGCATTAAATATTCAGTTGGATTACCATATCTGGAAATGGTTCTATATCAATGCAACAGGTAATATCAACCTGATTGGTAAGAAAAACCCTTCCCGTGTTAAAACTCCCAATCAATTCGCTATTACACCGAGCTTCGATTATGCGTGGTTCGGATTGTATGTTCCCATATCCGTGAATAATTATTCCGGCTGGAAAGCAGGTATTGCTTCGAGACTGGGGCCGATTACTGTGGGAGTGGTTGATTTCAATTCGCTTTTTGCAAGAGGAAAAGTGCGCGGTACCGAATTTTTTGTAGGACTTCGTTTACCGATCCTTTACTCAAAACCGGATGATAGAGACGGTGATAAGGTTTCTGACAAGAAAGATGAGTGCGTAGAAACTCCTGGAATTTGGGCATTCAAAGGTTGTCCTGATACAGACGGCGACGGAATCAAGGATTATGAAGATTAATGACATCAAAATAGCGTATTATAAGAAAACAATGTATATCAAGAACGTCACCGTAAAAATAAAAAAAAAAAAGACGATGCTTGTGCGGAGTTAGGTGGTG
>CAMLDR010000166.1 GCA_946478775.1 uncultured Flavobacteriales bacterium | reverse complement strand
CTCCGAAACGACAATGTCGAAGCGGGTGGGATCGTTTTCGAAGAGCTGCAACGCCTCTCGGCTGTTCGATAAACCAGTGAATACTCAGGGTTTCATTGGTCATACTTCCGAAGGCTTTACCACAACCCTTGGCAGAGAAGGTTCTGACTTTACGGCCGGGATTCTTGCTTACTGTACCAATGCCAGAGGCGTTACTATCTGGAAAGATGTTCCCGGAATGCTGAACGCCGATCCGAAATGGTTTGATGACACGATCAAACTTCAGAAAATCTCTTTCAAGGAAGCCATCGAACTTTCTTATTACGGAGCAAGCGTTATTCATCCGAAAACGATCAAGCCGCTTCAGAACAAAGGAATTCCTTTATACGTTAAGTCGTTTGTTCATCCTGATGCGGAAGGAACAACCATCCAGGAATCGACCGATTTTGACCATTTGGTTCCCTCTTTCATTTTCAAAATGGACCAGGTACTGATGTCATTTACCCCGAAAGATTTTTCGTTTATCGTGGAAGAGAACCTGGGAGATATTTTCCAGCAGCTGGCATTTTATGGTGTGAAGATCAACCTGATGCAAAACTCCGCATTGAGCTTTTCCATTTTATTTGACCGCTCCAAAACAGACCCGATGAAATTAGTGGAGAAATTTAAGGACCAGTATTCGATTCGTTACAACGAAGGATTGGAACTCGTTACTATTCGCCATTACGATCAGGTAACCATTGACAGAGTAACCGTTGATAAAGACATTCTTTTAGAGCAGCGAACACGACAAACGATTCGCATGGTTATGAAAAACAAGTAGGTACGTGATGCCTCGCGCACCTACTTGTAACCAATTGGGGAAAGCTGCATTATCAACTTTGAAAACTTATGAAAGTACTCATCCATTTACTTTTCATCCTCTCACCTGTTTTATCATTTGCCCGGGCGAATACGTGGGTCGATTCTATGTCTTTCCATTTTGAGTTCAACAGCCACGAGGTCCATTTCCAAAACAAGCACAATTCAGAAACCCGGACGAAACTTTCAAAACTCAAAAATCAATCCCTCATTCTCAGGGCATATACAGATTCACTGGGCTCAAAAGAATACAACATCAAATTGGCGAAAGCCCGGTTAGAATCAACTAAAAAATTCCTGGATAAATCCTATCCGAACCAATTTTCCATCAAAACGGAAGTTGCTGTCGGGGAAGATCTTTCCAATAAATCCGATGCCGATAAACGACGGGTGGACATCTTGGTATCTCACGGATCCAAAACAAATCCGGGCGAAATCGCAGCTAAAAAGAAACGGACTTTTGAACTGAATATTCCCATTCAACTGGAAATTCAATTTGTTTACGGAGATGTTGAAGTGTTATCAAGTTCTTATGAAGACATTCAGTTCCTGATCGAAACCCTTCAGGCAGACCCAACACTTTATGTAGTCCTTGCCGGACACGTATGCTGCGGAACAGATAGTAAAAACCTTTCCGGAATGCGCGCAGACCGCATCAAACGGATTCTCATCCAGGAAGGGAATATTTTGGGAAGCAGGATTAATGCAGTTGGGTTTGGGAATAAGAAACCTTTGTTCGTGGAGGACTCGGAAGAACACCGGCAGGCAAACCGAAGAGTGGAAGCCACATTTTATAAAAAACAATAGGCACGTTATAAAAAACAGTAGGCACGCGATTAATGGCGTGCCTACTGTTTTATGATCATTTAATTTATGAATTTCCTTTCAATGGTTTCACCGATTTAATCGATTTGGCCATTAAATCAATAATGATTTTTTCAAATCCGTCATCACGACTTCTGAATACATATGTAATACCATCAATTACCTTCTGTCCGTATACATGATACGTTTTATGCTCTACTCCAACTGATTTGGAAGCACCTTTTTTCCCGTCCACTTTCAATTCGCGTTCGTATAAAACGAAATCCGGTTCATCCACCAGGTATTTGATCTTATAAAAATTCAAACCGGCAAGGCGTTTTTTCTCGGAAGAAACCATTTCGCGATCAGACCCCCAATCATCAATAATCATGTGAAAGTTTGGACCCACCATCAATTCCCATTTGAAATCATCTTCCACATGAATAATTTCCGGTTGTGTGGATGCACCGATATTTGCAGTTTCATCCGGCAGCATGATTAGGATCGGAATATCGTATGGTTTCATGGAAAAACCCTGAAATTCATACAATTCTTCATCTGTCAACTCTTTACTTTCCTCTGAATCACCGCAACGAACCGCAACCAGGGAAACAGTCAAAAGCAATAAAAAGATTGAGATTTTTTTCATACCTGTTTTTTTTAAAATCAATGCATAGTAGACCTCCAAATAAAGAAGTAATTAGGACAAATATAGTTTTTTTATCAATTTTGATCCTAAAAGGGCTCTTCATTTCATGGAAACCTTTAGACTTGTGTAATTAAAAAGACACTTTTTCTTGACTATTAATAAATACGCATGGCAGGATACAAGATACGGGATTTAGAAATCCTTTCCGGAATCAAAGCACACACCATTCGTATGTGGGAGAAAAGGTATGGACTGCTTAATCCAAAACGGACCGACACTCAGATCCGAACTTATTCTGATGAGGAGCTATTGCTTTTGCTGAATATTTCACTGCTCTACAAAAAAGGATATAAAATTTCGCACATTGCCCAAATGACTACGGAGCAATTAATCGAAACTTCCAAATCGATCCAGGAAAGCGGATTCGAAAATTCCGCCGTCGAACAGTTGATTGTTTCCGTCATCCAATTAGATGAACAGTTATTCCAGCAGATTTTCAGGGAACTTGTCCTTAAAAACAGTCTATCAACCCTTTTTTCAGATCTCATTATTCCATTTCTTCAGCGGATCGGAATTATGTGGGTAGTTGGAACGATCACTCCTGCACAGGAACATTTCATTTCCAATCTGATCCGTCAGAAAATTATTGCTGCAACTGATGCCCTGCCCGTTCCTGATTCATCTAAAAAACGAATCATTCTTTACCTTCCTGAAAACGAATGGCATGAAATTAGTTTACTGGTCTATCACTACCATTTGAGGCACCAGGGATTCCACAGTATCTATCTCGGCCAGTCTCTTCCTTTCGATGCATTACTGAAGACTATTCATCATTTAAAGCCGGACGCAATTATTTCTTCCTGGCTTACTGCTGTTAATCAGGAGGAAATCATTGCGCATTTAAGCAAATTACAAAGCACATTAAAGCATATTAAAATTGCTGCGGGAGGTTACCAGATCGATCAGCTGAAAAATCGTTTACCTGCCGGTATAAAGCGGATTCAATCGCTTTCCAACTTAGAAGAGATTGTCTGACACAAACAAAAAACAAGACATCTTTTTCGTTTTGTTTAACATTTTAGTATCTTTGTTAAACAAAACTTTCGGTATTTTGACCAAATTAAATCGTACTTTTCCATACGAAAAGTGCTAAGTTACTGTTTATGAATTGCTAAAAAATTTACATGTCCGTAAAAAAAATTGTTGTTATTGGTTCCGGAATTTCAAGTCTGTCTTGTGCGTCTTTTTTGGCAAAAGAAGGGCATGAAGTGATTATCCTGGAACAGAACGACAGCATCGGCGGAAGAGCAAGGCAATTTACAACAGACAACGGATTCACATTCGATATGGGACCAAGCTGGTATTGGATGCCCGATATTTTCGAGAACTTTTACAAACAGTTTGGGCATACTACTTCCGATTTTTACGAATTAGTTCGTCTGGACCCATCCTACCAGGTCATTTGGAAGGCAAATGATATTGACACTATTCCAGCATCCCTGGAAGAACTGGAGGAATATTTTGAAAAACTGGAAATTGGGAGCAGCATCAGACTGCGTCAATTTTTAGCTGATGCAGAAAAGAAATACCAGATTGGGATGAAGGACCTGGTTTACAAACCAAGTTTGAGACTTTCCGAATTTGCAGATACCCGGATTTTAGGCGGATTATTTAAGATGCACCTATTTACTTCCTATGCATCATTTATCCGGAAATACTTTACACACCCCAAGATCATTTCATTATTAGAATTTCCGATCCTGTTCCTGGGCGCGACTCCAAAAGACACTCCTGCACTTTATTCACTTATGAACTATGCAGACATTCAATTGGGGACGTGGTATCCGATGGGCGGCATGTTTGAGTTCGTGAAAGCCTTCGAGAAAATTGCATTGGAACAGGGCGTTTTATTCTCCCTCAACAACAAAGTAACTGCCTTCAATACTTCGAATGGAAAAGTGCAGTCGATCACTACTTCAAAAGGAGAGATTATATGTGATTACGTGATTTCAGGAGCAGATTACCAGCACACAGAACAATTACTAAAAAACAAGGCCAATTATACCGATTCTTACTGGGAAAAGAGAACAATGGCTCCCTCCTGCCTATTGTTTTACGTGGGTCTTGACTGCAAAGTGCCAAATTTGAAACATCACAACTTATTCTTCGATGAGGATTTTGACACCCACGCTTCCGATATTTACAAAAATCCAAAGTGGCCCAATAAACCACTTTTTTATGCCAGCTGCCCTTCAAAAACAGATCCGTCTGTTGCACCTCCGGGCGGAGAAAACCTGTTTCTTTTAATTCCGATAGCTCCGAACTTAAAAGATTCCGATGAAAAAAGAGACGAATATTTCGAAATTCTCAAAAAACGACTGATCGAAAAAATCGGCTTCGATATCAATCCGCATATTGTTTATAAACGAAGCTACTGCATCTCTGATTTTGTAAGAGACTACAATGCCTTTAAAGGCAATGCATATGGATTGGCGAACACACTAAAACAAACCGCTTTACTTAAACCCCGTATTAAGAACAAGCATTTATCAAACCTGTTTTATACAGGACAATTGACGGTTCCGGGTCCCGGAGTTCCACCTTCAATAGTTTCGGGAGAAGTGGTCGCAAAACATGTGATCAAACGAATTGAAAAACTGAGCTAAGAGCCCTGCTATGAAACAATTATTCGATACACTTTCCCTAGAAATGAGTGCTATGACCACCAAAAGGTATAGCACCTCATTCTCAATCGGTATTCACTTTTTGAGTAAGGACCTGCAAGCCCCAATCTATGCTATTTATGGATTTGTGCGCTTTGCAGATGAAATTGTCGACACTTTTCACAATTATGAAAAACGCGAATTACTGCAAGAATTTAAAGCGGAAACTTATAAAGCGATTGAACGCGGAATTTCCCTGAATCCAATCCTGAACAGCTTTCAGTGGGCAGTAAACACTTACAAAATCGACCTGGAACTGGTAGAGGTCTTCCTTAAATCTATGGAAATGGACCTGGAAACTACCCAATACGAACAAAAATTCTACGAACAATATATTTTGGGATCTGCGGAAGTAGTTGGGTTGATGTGCTTAAAAGTTTTTGTAAGAGGAAATCAAGAAACGTACTTGCAATTGAAAGATTCTGCCATGAAACTGGGGGCTGCTTTCCAGAAAATTAATTTTCTGCGCGACCTGCATGCCGATTACTATCAATTGGGCCGAACTTATTTTCCTGAAATGAATTTTGATCTGTTTGATCAGGCGATGAAAACGAAAATCGAAGCAGAGATCGAACTGGACTTTAAAGCAGGTTATGAAGGGATAAAAAGCCTTCCGAAAGATGCAAGATTTGGGGTTTATATGGCTTACCGCTATTACATCAAGTTATTCCACAAGATCAAAAAAACAGATGCACAGATTATTTTGGGGCAGCGCATCCGGATTCCTAACAATAAAAAGTACCGTTTGCTGTTTACTTCTTATCTTCGTCACAACCTGAATTTACTGTAATAAACGAAGCTTCAAATTCCGGTGACCAATAACAAACAATATAGAGAAGAAATACTTTTCCCATGAAAATTTTTCGTGTAGAACAATTCAACGCAGCGCATCGTTTATTTAACCCACTTTGGGATGATGAAAAAAACGACCTCGTCTTCGGAAAATGCAACAACCCCAACTTCCATGGCCACAATTACAAACTGGAAGTGGAACTGGAAGGTTCGATCAATCCGGAAACAGGCTACGTAATGGACATGAAAAAACTGTCCGACATCATAAAACTGGAAATCCTGGAACGTTTTGACCATCGGAATCTAAACTTGGACTGCCCGGAATTCAAAAACTTGATCCCCTCAGCAGAAAACATTGCCCTGGTTTGCTGGAATATTCTCCGCAATAAACTGCCTTCTGAACTGAAATTAAAAGTGCGCCTGTGGGAAACTCCCAAGAACGGAGTTGAATACGACGGAAACTAAAAGTTTATTGGAGGATATTTTTAAAAAAAATCAAAATAATGGCCGCACTAATCCCGAATATTCGGGACCAGTATCAAAAGCTAACGCTTTTTCTTATTTTTGCTTTACATAATTAATCATGAGAGCTCTTTCAGCAATAGGTTTTGTAATCAGTGTAATTGGCCTGCTTTTGGTTTGCTACAACCAATTTGCCATCATTCCGTTCCTGACAGATTTGAGCAGCAATGCCGATATCAAAGACAACGAGTTCACACAGCTACTTCGTTTTAATTACGAGAACCAATTGTTTTTCCTCAGTATGCTGAGCATCATTGTAGGTGTTTTCTCCGTTTTGTTCTGCTCCGTTGTTTACCTCAAAAAACGCACTCGAATGACATTAATCGGCACGATCCTTGGATTTTTTGTCGCTGTGATGGGCATTATTCATTCCTGGTACTAAGAAAGTTCAAACGGTGGAAAAGTTCAAAAGATGAAACTTAAAATCGGTTGATTAAACCCCATTTGAACTCTTTGATTCCGATAGCTATCGGGACTTTGAACTATAAATCATTTCATGGAAAATCTAACTTTATTCTGGCATCGCAGGGATTTACGTATTTCGGATAATGCCGGGCTTTTTAAAGCGTTAAAACAAGGAGAAAAAGTACAGCCTATCTTCATATTCGACTCCCAAATTTTAAGCAAGCTTCCCAAAGACGATCAACGCCTTTTATTCATTTATCAAACAATTGAAGCTTTACGTGAAGCTTATACGAAGCTTGGTGCCTCTTTGTGGGTGTTTCATGGAAATCCTGTGCAGCTGGTTCCTGAATTAGTTCAAAAACACAGCGTTCAAAAAGTGTTTTGCAACAGGGATTACGAACCGGATGCCATTCAGCGCGACAAATCCATTCACGAAGAACTCCAGAAACTCAACTGCAGTTTTTCGGGCTCAAAAGACCAGGTTGTTTTTGAGAAAGAGGAGGTGGTAAAGCCGGATGGAAATCCTTATCACGTCTTCACACCTTACATGAAACGCTGGAAGGAAAAACTGGATGCGTTTTATTTAAAAGCCTATCCGGTAGAAAAGTACCTTTCCAATCTGAATCAGGGAAAAGAACTTCCGTTGCCCAGCCTGGCTGATTTAGGTTTCAGCGAAATACAAACACAGGATTTTCCTTCTATCAGCATTCCAACAAAAATCATTCGGAATTACCACAACACGCGTGACATTCCATCTGTTGAAGGTACTTCCCGTTTAAGTCTTCATTTGCGTTTCGGCACTTTATCTATTCGTGAGCTGGCCAGGCAGGCACTCGAAAACAACGAGAAATACTTCAATGAATTGATTTGGAGGGATTTCTATCAAATGATCTTGTATTGGTATCCAAAGAGCGTGAATCATGCTTTCAAACCGGAATACGACCGGATCGAATGGGAATTTGACCAAACTCAGTTCCAGGCTTGGTGTGATGGTAAAACCGGTTATCCGCTGGTTGATGCCGGAATGCGGGAACTGAATGAAACCGGCCACATGCACAATCGCGTTAGAATGGTTGTTGCAAGCTTTTTATGTAAACATCTTTTGCATGACTGGCGTTTGGGCGAACGCTATTTTGCCGAGAAATTACTGGATTTTGAACTGGCAAGTAATGTAGGAGGCTGGCAATGGGCAGCAGGCTCAGGTGTTGATGCCGCTCCTTACTTCCGCATTTTTAATCCGACCAGTCAGCAGGAACGGTTCGATCCGAAATTCGAATACATTAAAAAATGGGTTCCTGAGTTTGGCACAGCTGACTATCCCGAACCGATAGTGGAGCACAAATGGGCACGCGAACGGATTCTGCAACGGTATAAAAAGGCATTGAATTCGAACTAATTCCCATTAGTCAAAAGAGGAAATGATATCCGGATATCACCAAATCCTTATAACATGAATTCGTGATATAACGAAATTATTTTTCGGAGGATTATTAGCTTCTCACGGCTACTGCTACTGACGTCTCAACTCACCCGATCGCCATTTCTGCAGGAAAGTTGCCCATGCAAACGGATTCAGTAAGTTATTTACAGGAGATTGTCCCATGGTATACAAACGCGTATTATTTTGGTTGACCACATTTCCGAAAGAAAGAGAGGCATCACTAGGAACCATAGAAGCGATACTTGCCAAAGATTGTCCGGACAATTGTTTTTGAGCTCTCAACATCGCATCTTCATAAGGGTCCATTTCCACAAATGCCTGGGCAAATGCTTCTTTTGACGGCCATGGATAAACAACCACTTCAGTTAATTGGATGGTGTCAATACTCATCATGTGAATAATGGAATAACGACTCTCGCTCAACGTATCAGGAACGATGTAGGAAGAAGGTTTATGTCCGTAATACCGGAACATAACGGTATCTCCCGGTTGAACCACCATGGAAAAGAAACCATAAATATCTGCAATAGTTCCTCTGCGAACCGTTTTATTGTAAACTTGTGCGTACGGCATTTCCCTCAAGCTGTCTGAAGAAACCACCACACCCGACAATTGAATCAAACGCTCTTGCTTTTGAGAATTTGCGTTTAGCGAAATGGCTAAGACCATTCCGATAAGTCCGTATTTCAACCAATTATTCATACAGCAAGAATACGGAATTTTCGATAATCATCGAAACCTTTCGGATGGTTTAACATTAATTATAAGCTGAAAGTCGAAAACTTAACAGAAAGTTTAACTAAACCGATTTGTTTGTGGACGAAAATAATTACTTTTGCGAGAATTTATTTCAAAAGTAGGTTCATACATGGCACTGTCCAATCTTAATTCAGTCAGAGAAGGTCTCACATACGACGACGT
>CAMLDR010000165.1 GCA_946478775.1 uncultured Flavobacteriales bacterium | reverse complement strand
ATTCGTAATTCGTAATTCGTAATTCGTAATTCGTAATTCGTAATTCGTAATTCGTTTACAGTTTAATCCCCAATTCTTTCAATTGTGCTTCATCAATCCTGGAAGGTGCATCGATCATCACATCTCTTCCGCTGTTGTTCTTAGGGAATGCAATGTAATCACGAATCGAATCCGAACCGCCCATAGTGGCTACCAAACGATCCAAACCAAATGCCAATCCACCGTGTGGAGGAGCACCGTATTCAAATGCATTTAATAAGAATCCGAATTGATCCTGTGCCTGTTCCGGAGTGAATCCCAGTAACTCAAACATACGTGATTGAAGCGTTCTGTCGTGAATACGAATAGAACCACCACCCAATTCAACACCATTCATGGCTAAATCGTAAGCATTTGCTCTTACTTTTCCCGGTTCTGAATCAATCAGGTTGAAATCTTCCGGTTTCGGAGAAGTAAACGGATGGTGCATAGCATGATAACGGTTGTTATCTTCATCCCATTCCAAAAGTGGGAAATCCAATACCCACAAAGGTTTGAATTCGTCCGGTTTGCGCAGGCCAAGTTCTGTTCCCATGCGTAAACGCAGTTCATTCATTTGTTTGCGTGTCTTATCCAAATCGCCACTCAACACAAAGACCAAATCTCCGGCTTTTGCCCCGGTAGCTTCAGCCCATGCTTTCAAAGATGCTTCGTCGTAGAATTTATCTACCGAACTTTTGAAGGTTCCGTCTGCATTGCATTTCAAATAAACCAAACCAAGCGCACCTATTTGAGGGCGTTTCACCCAATCCGTGATTTCGTCCAATTGCTTGCGTGTATATTCGCTTGCTCCCGGAACTGCAATTCCGATAACCGCTTCTGCGTTGTCAAATACCGGGAAGTTCTTTCCGCCAGAAAGGGCTTTCAAGTCCGTGAATTTCATGTCGAAACGAATGTCCGGTTTGTCTGAGCCGTAAGTTGCCATGGCTTCTTCATAGGTCATTCTAGGGAAATCTCCCTCAAAAGTGATTCCGCGAACGGTTTGGAATAAGTGTTTGATCAATCCTTCAAACATATTCAAAATGTCTTCCTGTTCCACAAACGCCATTTCACAATCGATCTGGGTAAACTCCGGCTGACGGTCAGCACGTAAATCTTCATCACGGAAACACTTTACGATCTGGTAATAGCGGTCAAACCCGGAAACCATCAGCAATTGCTTAAAAGTTTGTGGAGATTGAGGCAAAGCATAAAACTCTCCCTGGTTCATTCTGCTTGGAACCACGAAATCACGAGCTCCTTCAGGTGTTGATTTGATTAAATAAGGTGTTTCTACATCTAAGAACCCTTTTGAATCCAAATATTTGCGTGTTTCCAATGCAACGTGATTTCTCAAACGCAATTTCTGCTGCACCGGATTTCTTCTTAAATCCAGGTAGCGGTATTGAGCGCGCAGTTCTTCCCCGCCGTCCGTATCATCTTCAATTGTGAACGGAGGAGTTTTAGCTGCATTCAGCAGATTCAGTTCCGAAACTTTGATCTCGATGTCGCCAGTTGGTAAATTCCCATTCTTGCTGCTTCGTTCAATGACAAGTCCTTTTACCTGGATCACAAATTCACGTCCCAATTTTCTGGCCTGAAGACACAAATCACTGTTTTCTTCCAGGTTGAAAGCCAATTGGGTGATGCCATACCGGTCACGTAAATCCACAAAGGTCATTCCCCCAAGATCTCTGGATTTTTGGACCCAGCCTGCCAATGTTACTTCCTGTCCGATGTGTGTGGCGCGTAATTCACCATTTGTATGTGATCTGTACATGTACTTGAAAATTGATTTGCAAAATTAACGATTGTACAAGAGCTTTAAAACGTCTCAGCCAATTATTTTTTATTGCAAATAAATAGCTTATAATCAATGAATTATAAATTAATTTGATTTTTTTCAAGAGTTGCTGTAACAAAATCAGACTTGAAAAGGTCATATGTTCGAAAAGCACGAAGTACTCAGCTAATAGAAAACAATAAAATTAAGAAATATGAAAACAGGTTTATTTATCACATTTATTTTCTTCCTGTTTGGTTATGCAAACGGCCAGGAAGATCCGGATACAACTCGTATCAGAATGAAAGAAAAACAAATTTTGATCATTAATCATTCAGAAGGTGAGGAAGATGGAGACACGATCGATGCTGCCCCTGACAAGCATACCCTGAAACATTTTGAAGCGCATTGGGCGGGAATTGAATTTGGACCGACCATCTTGTTGAACAGTGCCATGAAAAGCAGTTTCCCCAATGACGAGCACTGGGAAAATGATCCCGGTAAGTCCTTCAGCTGGAACCTGAACTTTGCAGAGTACAAATTCAAGATCTACAAGAATTACATCGGACTCACCACCGGCTTGGGTCTTAACTGGACGCAAATTGGTTTAAAGAGCAACATCTTGAATGCTAATTCGGATTCGTTGTGGGTGTTTAAGGATACGGTGAATGATTACCAAAAGAACAAATTGCGTGCGGTTTATTTAACAGTGCCGTTGATGCTTGAATTTTGCACAAACGCAGAGTCTGACAAAGGCTTTTACCTTGCGGCCGGTGTAATCGGTGGGGTGAGATTGGGTTCAAGCACCAAGCAAGTGATTGAAGAAGACAAGACAAAGATCCGTACAAAAACAAAAGGAGTATACGGTTTGAATGCTTTCCGTTTGGATGCAGCTGTGAAACTTGGATATAAGGACATTGGAGTATTTGCAAATTATAACCTGCTGCCTCTTTTCGATACCGACAAAACCGTCGGAGTTTACCCGCTAACATTTGGTTTAACAGTCAATTTTTAGTGATTTTACATCATAAGTAACAAAGCAGGAAAAGGAGTCAACAGCGGTTGGCTCCTTTTCTTTTTCCTCTGAAATCAGTTTAAGACCTTTTTTGCTAACTTTGAGCAAGAACTTTATGAAACGATTATTATTCTGTCTGGTTTTTGTTGGTTTTGCCGAATTCATTCAGGCACAGTCGAATTGTTCGTGCCAGGCCATGCAGGATTTTATTGAGCAGCGCGATTTTGACAGCACGGCAAAACACAAATCGTTTAGTCTTTGGAAATTCGCCAAAGCACTGGAGAAGGATAAAAGCCCGAGATGCCTGGCCTTCTCGTTTCAACTAAAAGCACAGGTTCAGATCAGGAACGAACAATTTGAGGATGCCAGGAAGAGCCTGGACCGTGAAAAATTCATTCTGGACAGTATTCGCTGCAAGTCTGCTTCCTATGTTGAAAACAACCTGACACTTGGAGAACTTTTGATGCACCAGGGAGATTTCACCGGTTCCATCACAGCTTATTCAAAAACGGTTAGAATTCTGCAGAGATCCGGGAACAATGCCATGCTTTCAAGAGCTTATTTGGGATTGTCAGCAAGTTACGGAAGGTCCAAAGACAAAGAAAAAGCAAAATATTACGCCAATCTGGCTTACCCGATTGTACGTGTTTTATCTGACAATGAAGCAAAGGTCGATTTATTGTCTCAGCTTTCTTCCAGGTACTACAAAATTTACCAGCTTGAGAAAAACAACATCTATTTGGATTCTGCCCTGAATACCGTTTCCTTTTCCTATGTTCTGGCAAAGAAAATCCAATATTCGGAGAGTTACCTACAGATCTATAACTTATTTGAAGATCACGCTTATCACAGCCGGAATTTCCGTTTGGCACTTAAGTACCTCGATAGCGCATTGATCCAGACGAATCCGGATTATCACTGGAAGGAGCGTGGAGCTATCTATGGAGACATCTCTGATATTTACCTGGAGTTGAAATTGTACGACAAAGCCTATCAATTTGCAGATTCCAATTTGATATATGCTCAAAAAATCGGTAATCCGTATGATGTTACCAATGCTTTGGAATTGCTTTACAACTGTGCAAAACTGAGCGGAGAATATGAACGTGCGCTGGTAGTTTACGAAGATCTGTCCAAAATGAAAGACAGTGTTCTGAAAATTCAGAATGACCGGGCTTTTAGCCAGCTTACTGAAAAGTACCACCGGGTCAGAAAGGAAAAAACAGATGCGGAGTACGAGCAGGACAGGCGTTTATTGCAGCAGCAGCAGCAAATCGGAAAACTGAAATGGCGTCTTATCTTGGTTGGAAGCATCATCTTCACCTTGCTTGCGGCTTATGTACTCATGGTTTTCAGACAGAAGAACATGAAGCAGAAGCAAAAAAGACTGGAAATTCAACAACGTTTGAACCGCGCTAGAATTAACCCTGATTTCATTTACAATGCATTGAATCAGTTGCAGAATTCCGGTCTTACTGAAGGAACCGATTATAAACGGCAGATTCAATCGTTCTCTAAATTATTGAAACAGGTCCTGGACAGTACGCACGATGATTTCATGACCCTGGACCGGGAAATTGAATTCCTGACTTTTTACCTGACTTTGCAGCGCGACCGTTCTAAAAATGCATTTAATTTTTCATTCGAAGTGGATGAGAATCTGGATCCGTCCAATGTTTGCCTGCCGACCATGATTCTGCAGCCATTTGTTGAAAGTACGGTGCTGGAAGGATTCTCCAATTTGAACAAAGTGGGTGAATTAACTATCCGGTTCAAATTAAGAGGATTGAATGAACTGGCAATCGTTATTGAGGACAATGGGAGAGGTCTCAAAGCAATTGATTCTTCAAGAGCATCCGAAATTATCAACGATCGCTTGTATTTACTCAACAAATTGAATAAGACCAGTTCTTCTTACCTGATCCGGGAAAAAACAGGTGGCGGGGTTTCCGTGGAAATTTTCATTCCCCTGATCAACAAAGCTTACGCCGAAGAATTGAAAAAAGAAGGATTCTAGAAAGTTCCAAATGTTCAAATGGTTCCAAATGTTCAAATTTTTGAACGATTGAACTTTTTCACTTTTGAACATTGTCAGTATCCCAGATTCTCCACCAATTGCCGGTAATAATTTTGGATTTCTACTTGTGAACGAATAATGGCTTCCGTTCCCGTTGCTTCTTTATAGGAATTCTTCTGTAGTTTATCAATGATCCGCGCTTTCTCCCGATCACCCCATTGCATGGCAAATACCAGGTTAATCTGATCTTTCAGGGATTTATCAAAGATAGGTGTACCCACTTCTATCCGTTTATCAAGATTCCGCTCCATCCAGTCGGCTGATGTAATGAAATGCAGCGGTTTATCATTGTTTCCGAAGATCAGGAAACGCGTATGTTCCAAAAAGCGGTCAACGACGCTCAAAACTTCAATATTTTGGCTCAATCCCTTGATTCCGGGAATCAAACAGCAAATACCGCGGACCATCAGTTTTATTTTTACACCGCACTGAGAAGCTTCATACAGTTTATCGATCATTTGCTGATCCACCAGGTTGTTGATCTTGATATGGATAAATGCAGGCAATCCTTTTTTCGCGTTTTTTGTTTCGTTGGCAATCAGGCTCAGGTACTTTTTCCGCGCATTCACAGGAGACACGATGAGTGTTTTGAAGTGATGGTGATGAAGGGTGTGTTCCATCATATGGAAAACTTCATGTACTTCTTCCGCAATTTTCTTGTCCACGGTAATCAGCCCCATGTCGGTATAAACCTGTGCTGATTGTTCATTGAAATTCCCGGTACCAACGTAAGTGATCAACTGTTCCTTTTTGTCCGAAATACGTTTGATCTGGATCAGCTTGGAATGAATTTTCAGGTCTTCCGGGCCATACAGCACTTTCGCTCCTTCTTCCTTCATTCGTTCCGACCAGAATAAGTTGTTTTCCTCATCAAAACGAGCCTGTAATTCCAACACAACGGTCACATCTTTTCCGTTCCTTACGGCATTGACCAATGCATTCATCACCTGGGAATTCTTCGCAACCCGGTAAATATTGATTTTGATGGTTGAAACCTTGGGATCAATAGCAGCCTCCCGCAATAAATCCACTACGTGGTCAAAACGATGATAAGGAAAATGCAGCAGCACGTCTTTTTCAAGAATCACTTTTATCAGGCTGTGCTGTTTGTGAAAACTCGGATGATCTACCGCTTTGTAGGGCGGATAAACGAAAGCATCATTCCCAAAATCCGGGAATTTCATGAAATTCTTGAAATTGTGGTACTTTCCACCGGCAATGGTGTTGATTCCCAATGTCAGGTTCAGACTGCGGATCAGCATTTCCAATAGATCCTGGGGCATCCGGTGATCGTATACCATACGCACGGGTTCTCCCTTCTTTCGCTGTTTGATGCTCTTCTCCATTTTTTCAATGAAAGACATGGAGACGTCGTCATCCAGGTTCAATTCCGCATCACGCGTAAACTTGAAGGTGAAGGCCTCAATGGTATCAAAAGAGAAAATGGGAAAAATAGCTGCCAAATTCAGACGTATGATATCGTCGATCAGGATCACCCCTTTTTCTTGTTCGGATTCCAGAATGTAGAACCTGGAAACCAGATTGGGAATTTCAATAAGCGCAAAACGGGCTTTCCGTTTATAATCCCATTCCATGCGCACAGCCAGATAGATCGCTTTGTCACGCAGCCTTGGAAAAGGCATTTTTTTATCGATGAGAACCGGTACAATATCGTGTATAACCTTAGAGAAGAAATAATTTTTTAGTTCGTTTTTTTGCTGCTCATTTACGGTCAGTTCATCGTAATGTTTGACTCCCTTTAGTTTCAGTTTGTGAAGAATGGAAGCATAAGCGTGTTCAAACTTGCGTTGCTGCTTGATCACCACATTCCGGATCTCTTCATAGAGTTCTTCCGCGGTTCCTTTATAGCCTTCCACTTTTTGATCCTCCAACTGGATCATGCGTTTGATGTTTGCTACACGAACGCGGTAAAATTCGTCCAGGTTATTCGAATAGATTCCCAGGAAACGCAAGCGCTCTACCAATGGAACTTCGTCGTCCAGGGCTTCCTGTAAAACCCGGTCATTAAAAGCAAGCCAGCTTAATTCGCGGTTGAAATACTTTGTGCCGTGTGTTTTGTTTTTCGAAGGAGTGGTTTCCAAACTTTTTACCATGGATTAATTATAAAGGGACAAACTTACTTGCTATGTTTTGATTCTAAGTTAAGAAATTTTTGAGATTATGTTAACTCCGGTTAAGGCAATAAAAAAAGGCAATCCGCCTTGGACTGCCTTTAACTTTTGCAAGCTGAGAGTTAGTTAAAAATTTATTCCGAACCCTGTGGTTCTTTGATAAATATATTGGAAAAATCTAAATTCTCCAACGAATTTGTCTTAAAATTTCGAATCCGTGAATTGATCATCGTAATAAAGTCATCATTAGTAAGCGGCACAACGACTGCATCGTCTACTATCAACTGATCACATTCGACCATGATATCCGTGCGTTTTTTGGGATCCTGCTCCTTATTCAGACGCACATACAGGTCATCAAATTTCGAATTCCGATACTTGAACGGATTCATAAATTCGGAATTCAAATCTGCATATTTTCCATAGAAAATGCTTAAAAAGCTTTCTCCGTCCGGATAATCTGCTATCCACCCGGAAACCCATAAACTTGCTTTCCCGGATTTTACATAACTGTTGCGCGTTTCAAAATTTACCAGTTCTACAGAAACAGAAAGACCTAAGTTCTCTTTTAACTGTTTTGCAATCCCTTTTGCCAGTAAATGATTTGCAGCGTCTTTATTACCGCTTACATAAATGACCAAAGGCGGAAAACCTTCTCCGTTAGCAAAACCTGCCTGGGAGAGCAATGCGTTCGCCTTGTTTAAATTGAAATCAGGTCCTTTGACACGATTTGCTGGAAAGAACTCGGTGTTTGGGATAAACCCGTTCAGAACCGGATAACCTTCGCCCTGTAAAGTATGGTTCACCAAACCCTCACGATCGATCGCGTGATTAATGGCTTGCCTTACACGCATATCCTTGAATACCGGATTTTGTTGGGACATTCCTAAGAACGTCACTGAAAAGGATTGCTTTGAGTCGACTTTGTGCTTAACAGTTTTGCCTTCCTGTGCTTCCTGCAAAGAACCTAAGATATTATCTACCTCGTCGGTTGGGATTTCCAATACCAGGTCAATTTGACGTTCTCTGAATGCAATGAGTTCACTTCGCTTATTCTTGGTATAACTCAGTTCAATAGCTGCAAGAAACGGAAGTTGATTTCCAAACTGGTCCTTGCCCCAATAATTTGGGTTTCGTTTCAGTTTCAAACCCATGTCGGAAAACTCTTCCAGCATGAAAGGTCCCGTTCCAACCGGATGCTTTTTGATGTCGTCCTGGTAGAAATCATACGCTTCTTTAGGAAAAACCCCGAAACCGGTATAGGTCAGTAATTTATCGAAACCTGCGAAAGCTTCTACCAGTTTGATTTGAACCTTGTACCTGTCCAGAACTTTGATTCCCGAAACTCCACCTGGTTTAAACTGTGTTTTAGTAGCTTTATTAAAGTCGGAAGCACCCACCACCCGATCATTCAGCATAAAGCTGACTTCGTTTAATTTCAAGCCGCTGCACGACATATCGAGTGTAAATTTTACATCATCCGCAGTTAGTTCCCGCCCTTCGCCATCCAAACATTCGTCCGGGTGAAAATAAATCCCTTTTCGGATGTTCAAAGTGTATGATTTGCCATCTTCAGAAACGGAGAAACTCTCTGCAACGGATGGAATGACTTTGGATCCGGATGCATCTAACCGTAAGATAGGATCAAAGATTTGGGAAGTAATCCGTTGAGTGTAAAGTGTGGTAGCTTGAAGTGGAATGAGGGCCTCGATTTTTTCCGAAGACATGAATCGAAATGTTCCTCCATATTTGGCACCGCCGATTGCTTTCAGATCTTCAACGTTCACAGAATCATCTGAGCAGCCGGCAAACCCGACAGCAACCATGGAAATAATAACCAACTGTTTAAACATAGTAAGCGCGTTGCAGTGTTTTACAAAAATAACATTTAAAACAAATGTTAGTGGTTTGGAAGAAATATACACCGTAATATTTAGTCCTAACTCTTTTAAAAGGCAAAAGCCCCATAAGAGGAGCTTCAGCATATTGGTTTAATAAGAGTAGTTTATGTTGGTGTAACATAAGTTGATTCAAATATAGTATTTTTTGATTAAACGGTATCGTCTAATAAAAAAATTTTTAGTATCCCACTTTACCCCGGACGCGTTTTAAGGTCTCCCGGGCAATGACTCTTGCTTTGGAAGCCCCGATTTCTAAGGCTTTATCAATCTGAGACTTATCTTCCATCA
>CAMLDR010000164.1 GCA_946478775.1 uncultured Flavobacteriales bacterium | reverse complement strand
GATGCTGATACGAGTTGTTGAAAGCCCACACTTGTAAGGTCTTCCTTCATTGGTTGTACGAGTTCTGGTGGGTACATAATCTTTAAATTTTATGTTGCAAAGTTACTGATTCTATCCCTTGATTTCTTTATATAGAGGAATTCATTTATGAAATATTTGGATTTTTTGTGCTCATAGAATCCGGTTAACCCTCTCCTCCTTATACCCTCCAAAGGAGGAAGCAATGAAAAATTGATTTTTTTTCAATAGAATCGGAAGTTATGAACAAATTATTTACTTACTTTGTCACATATTAAAAAGAAAAAAGAATGAATGGTTTTTGGTATACACTCGGAAAAATCCTAAATGGTGCATGGTTTTATGACAACATTGGTCATATCTTTAATTATTCTGTGATCGTTTTAGGTTTTATCGGATTATTCTACTGGTTAAACTGGCAGCGTAAATTCAATGCACAAGCTGAAAAAGATCCGAATCAACTGAAATGATTTGTGAATTTATATAATTGAAAGGTCTTCGTTTGGAGACCTTTTTTTGTTGCCATTGGTTCGGGTAGGGACGCGAAGCCTCGCGTCTCTACCCGAATTCTTTTTATATTTAAACAATGCTTACATTCATTATCACTGCCGGAGGAATCGGAAAAAGAATGGGAGGTTCGATCCCAAAACAATTTTTGTTGCTGAACGACAAACCTATTTTGATGCATACCATCGAACTCATTCACGGGTTTGATCCTTCTGCGGAACTGATTGTCACACTTCCACAAGACTATTTGACAGATTGGGCTGAAATGTGTGAGAAATATGCCTTTGTCATTAAACACGAAATCGTTTCGGGTGGTGACGAACGCTTTGATTCCATTAAAAATGCACTGGAGAAAGCTACCGGCGACTGGATTGCGGTTCACGACGGTGTTCGTCCGTTTATTCGAAAATCTGTTTTAAACCAGCTGCTTCTTGAGGTTAAAACCCATCGCGCGGTAATTCCTGTGATCCCGGTTAAGGAAACCCTTCGCATTGCCGACGGGGAAACGAATGCAACCGTTTCCAGGGATCACTACCGGATCGTTCAGACTCCGCAGGTATTTGAAGCAAAACTGATCAAAAAGGCATACGAGCAAAAATATGCAACAAGCTTTACGGATGATGCAAGTGTAGTGGAAGCGATCGGAGCACGTGTTCACCTCATTCCGGGAAATGAAGAGAATATTAAGATCACCAATCCTTTGGATTTAAGTGTTGCGGCGATTATTTTGAAAACATGGGCTGCTAAATCGGATTAGTATTAATTTCAAATGAAGCCAACTTAAAAGAACTGTTTTCAGGTCTGCGAATTTCTTCATTTAAATTTTAACTGGTTTACAATTCCCCAACTCAACCTTACCAAAAAAGTCATTCAACCCCTTATTTCTCATTACATGCTAAAGTGAACTTTGTCGAAAGTTTATACAGCAATGAAAAAAACAATACTATTTATCGGGACGGTTTTGATGAGCATCTCCAGTTTTGCTCAAAACCCGGGACTCGTCATCTCAGAAATTTTACCCAATCCAAGCGGATCGGATTCTCCATTTGAATGGATCGAATTAGTTGCTACGAGCAATATCAATTTCGCAACAACACCTTATACCGTTGTTTGCAATAACTCCGCAGCGACACTCAACGGATGGATTGAAGGCGGAGCAATCACTTATGCTTTCCAAATCAACACCGGAATGGTAAATGCCGGAGATGTTGTTTACGTTGGCGGATCTTCCATGGCACCAACAGGTACACAACTTCGTGTGATTAATACGGCAACAACTCCCGGTGACGGTTTTGGAACTGCTGCAACAGGCGGTGTTGTTGGTAACGGTGGTGGAAATGGTGATGGAATTGCCCTTTTCAACTTACCGGTAGCTTCCTTAACGAACGCAAGCGTTCCAGTCGATGCTTTATTCTACGGAACTTCACTTGGAACAGCCGTTTTAAATGCAGGTGCTGACGGATATCAATTGCCTGTAAACGATTTATACAACGGAGGAAAATTGCAGACAAGCTCTTTTTTTGCAGGAGATCCGGGAGGCGACCAATCCATTCGTGCTACGGGATTATTTAATACCCAAACCGCACTATGGTCTGGTCAGCGTTCTTGGCTGGTCGGAACACCAACACTGGATAACCTTTCTTCTGTTGGTTTGATCAGTGCAACTCCCGGAACCATTACCTTTTCCGCAGTGAGCCAAAATTTCGCAGAAAATGCAGGAACAGTAAACATCGGGATTAATTCTGCAACTCCTAACGGGTATCCGGCAAAGGTGATCCTGAGTTATTCGGTTTATACGGATGCAACGGAAACTGCAGATTTCACTTTAGCTGAAGACACCGTAACTATCCCCGCAGGTTTCGCAGGAGTTCAGAATGTGGCTTTAACGATTATTGATGATGCACTTGCAGAAAGAACGGAGAAAGTGATCCTGAAAGTAAGGTCTTTGTATAATGCTACTGTTGGCACCAATTCATTCCAAATCATTTACATCAAGGATAATGATTACGTAGCTCCGGCACCAAACAATGAATTGAAGCTAAACCTGTTGTCGAGTTTTTCCAATGGAGCAGAAGGAACAAACTCAGCAGAGATCGTTTCTTTCGACCCAACTACAGATAAATTATACATTGCAAACTCCATAGGTGCAAAAATGGATATCGTAGACTTTGCGAATCCTGCAGCCCCGGTTTTATTAAATTCAATTTCAATGACGCCCTATGGAAACATCAATTCATTAACTGTTCACAACGGAGTAGTTGCATGTGCCATGGAAAACACCGATCCGCAAGCGAACGGGAACATTGTTTTCTTTGATCAAAACGGAGTACTCATTTCGCAGGTTGCTGTTGGAGCTATGCCCGATATGATCACATTCAACAACGATTACACGAAAATTCTGGTTGCTTGCGAAGGCGAGCCAAAATCAGATTATTCGGTAGATCCGGAAGGTTCTGTTGGAATTATTGATGTGACAGGTGGTTACGCTGGTTTAACCGCTGCAAACGTAACGATGGTCAATTTCCAATCGTTCAACGGACAGGAAACTGCTTTACGTGCTCAGGGAATCCGCATCTTCGGACCGGGAAGTTCTGCAGCACAGGATTTCGAACCGGAATACATTACACTTTCAGAAGATAATACTACTGCCTATGTTGCTTTGCAGGAAAACAATGCCATGGCGGTAATTGATATCGCTGCAGGGACCGTAAGTGCTGTTCGCCCGTTGGGAACGATGAACTATGCAAATGGGAACAACGGATTAGATGCTTCTGATCAAACAGCGGGGGTATTTATTGGTTCTGCTCCAATTAAAGGATTGTTCATGCCGGACGCATTGGCTCACGCTTCTATTGGTGGAGCAGAATACATTTTCTCCGCAAATGAAGGTGACGCTCGCGAATATACAGCAATTACAGAAGTGGCTCGTTTGTCTGCTACTTCATTGGATGCTTCTATTCCGGATTTAAACATTCTAAAGCACAATCAGTTCCTTGGCCGAATCAATGTAACAAACGCAAGTGGTGATACGGATAACGACGGAGACATTGATGATATTCACGTTTTCGGAACACGCTCATTCACTATCTGGGATGCACAAACAGGAGCTTTGGTTTTCGACTCCAAGGACCTGATCGAGCAAATTACTGCAAGTCACCCGACGTTGAGTGGTTTATTCAACGCAAGCAATGGTGGATCCGCTGCAACTAAAAACCGTTCGGATGATAAAGGTCCGGAGCCGGAAGGGGTTGCAACAGCATTCATCAATGGAAATCATTACCTGTTCGTTTCTTTGGAACGCGTTGGCGGGGTGATGCTATTCAATGTAGATGTTCCGAGTACACCGGTTTATGTTGGTTATTACAACAACCGTTCGGTAGCTACTAATGGTCCTGATCGTGGTTCCGAAGGGATCATTATTATCAAAAAAGAAGATTCTCCTACCGGAAATGACATCGTGATCCTGGCAAATGAAATCAGTTCTACACTTTCCATCTTCGATATCAATACCTGTGTGGATTTGGCAGGAGCGACAATCACTGTTCCTACAGATTCAATCTGTGCAGGAGACACGGTTTCTTTAACAATCCCGGGTGATGCTCAAAGCACGGTTCAATGGTTGAAAGACGATCAGGTAATCTCCGGGGAAACAGGGAATTCACTGGATGTAACTGAAGCAGGAAACTACCGCGTGTACGTTTCAAATACCACTCACGCTTGTGCAGATACAACAACTGCAGAAATGATCGAAGTATTGACATTGCCTACTATCACTGCAGGAACTGATTTAGTTATTTGTATCGGAGACACTGTAAACCTTGCAGGTACCTCTACAGGAACAATCAGCTGGAATAACAGTGTACAGGACGGAATTGATTTCTTCCCGACAACAACTATGGATTACATAGCAACAGCAACAGATACTTACGGATGCGAAGATTCGGACACTTTAACGGTTACCGTGAATCTGCTTCCTGCAGTTGATGCGGGTTCGAATCAAACGGTTTGCAGCGGAACTTCGATTACCTTCACAGCAACGGGAGCGCCAAACCTGGTTTGGAACAACGGAATTACCAACGGAACTCCATTCAATGCCACAACAGCAGGTTCTTATATTGTTACCGGAACGGATGCAAACGGATGTGTTGATCAGGATACGGCTGTATTGACTTTGTTCGCAGTACCAAACATCAACCTGGGTGCTGACATGACACTTTGTGCTAATCATTTCCCGGTTAACCTGAATGGTCCTGGAGGATACACTTCCTATAGCTGGAGCAACGGAGCAACTACTCAAAACACTACCGGTTCGCAGGCAGGATCTTACATTCTGACAGTTACAAACAGCAATGGCTGCCAGGATAAAGATACGGTTGTGATCACTTCGGATCCGTGTTTAGGGTTGGATGAAAACACCGCATTCGAATACTCCATTTATCCGAATCCGGCATCACATTCTGTTTTCGTGCAAACAAATGCAGCAAGCTCAGAAGCGTTTATCTATTCAGCAAACGGTCAGGTATTGTTCACACAACGCAATGCAAGTGCTGAATTTTCTTTGAACTTAGCAGATCTTGCCGACGGAATGTACTGGTTAAAGATTTCTTCCGCTGAAGGAACTGTAACGAAGCAATTGGTAATTAAGAAATAACATACCTGCACATACTACACCCAAAAACCCTGATGCTCTCTTTGGATGGTGTCAGGGTTTTTTGTTACTCAAAATCTCACAAGCCACCCTCCTCAAAAATACGGATAGACATCTGTCTATTTGCCCAGGCAGATCGCGGAGTGTGGCAAAAGTATTAAGAAGAGCATGAGCCATTCCTGCAAGCTTCCCGTTCGGTTTCAAAGGTAACGTGCCGAATGTTCTGATGCTCGAGCAAATGACGTAATTCGTGCTTTAGATGAACTTCCTGTTCTGCCGGAACTGTTTCCTCCAGGACCAAATGAGCGGTTAGTGCATTTTCAATGGAACTTAAGGGCCAAATGTGCACATGATGCACTTCCTTAATCCCTTCGGTTTTCTGAATCAAAGCCACTATTTCTTCTAAATGAATCCCGCTTGGAACTCCGTCCAGAGACAAACGCAGGCTTTCCTTCGTCAGTTTCCAGGTACTGAAGAGAATAATTGCGGCTATGATTAAACTGAAAACGGAATCCAGCCAATAAAAGCCGGTGTAATAAATAACGATTCCTCCGATTACCAATCCGGCGGAAACCAGGGCGTCTGCCAGCAAATGCAGGTAAGCGCTTTTTAAATTGATATCCTTTTCTTTATCGCGCAGGAATAAAAGTGCTGTAGAAAAATTGATAACAATCCCAATTCCTGCAATGATGGAAACGGTTATTCCGGGGATTTCCCGAGGGTAAAAAAACCGGTCCAGGGCTCCGTAAATGATGGCCCCGATCGTCAGCATGAGAAGCATGGAATTAAACAACGCAACCAGGATAGAGGTTTTCCGGTAGCCGTAAGTAAATTCATTGGTGGATTTAACTTTCATGAGCTTAAAGGCCAGGAGCGAAAGTGCCAGGGTTCCCACATCCGCCAGGTTATGTCCGGCATCTGATAAAACCGAAAGGGAATCGATCACAATACCAACAATGGCTTCAATGACCACGAACAACAAATTGAGAATAATCCCGACAACAAAAGCGGTATTGACTTTCGTCAGTATAACCGGGTGATGATGCGCATGATCGTGTCCCATACTTAAAACGTTCTTTCTTAAAGATAAGAAATCTCCTGAATTCCGATTGCACCAAAACAGCTATAAACAGAAAGGGCGTCCCGTGTGTACGGAACGCCCTTTTATTTCGTCGGAAGAATTAAGCTCTTCCCAATTGTTTTAATAATCTTAAATGATTGAAGATCGCTGCACCAAACGTTCGGTGATAGTTGTATTGAATACCATATTCTTTGGCAGTTTTCTTTACAATTTTCGAAATCTTCGGGTAATGGATGTGCGAAATATCCGGGAACAAATGGTGTTCGATCTGATAGTTCAATCCACCTACATACCAGGTTAATAATGGATTCCAGTTCTCAAAATTGGCAGTGGTCATCATTTGATGTTTTGCCCAAGAGATCTCATCGTTCTTTTCAGTATAACAATCTTTGGTCATGAATTCTGTTTCAGGCATCACGTGTGCCACCTGGAAAACAAAAGCCAGGATACTTCCGCAAATGAAATGCATCACTGCAAATCCGATCAGTACCTGCCACCAACTTATATCCATTACGAATAATGGAATAGCGATAATATAGATGTAGTATAAAAATTTTGAGACAATTAATTGAATCAACGCTTTACGGAATGTGGTGTTCTGAGCTTGTAACATCCCTTCTTTGCTGTAACGGCTCAACTGAATGAAATCCTTACTTGTCATCCACGACAAAGTCATCAAACCATAAAAGAACCAGGCATAAAAGACCTGGAAACGGTGTACTTTTTTGTGGGGCATATTGGGTGAAAAACGGAGCAATCCGATTGAATCGATGTCTTCATCCATGTCGTGAACATTTGTAAAGCTATGGTGTAATACGTTGTGCTGAATACGCCAGTTCAAACTAAATCCTCCAAGCATCTCCATAGAGAAGCTCATAATCTTATTCAGCCATGGGTATTTTGAGAAAGCTCCATGATTTGCATCATGCATAATAGAAAGTCCGATTCCGGCCATCCCCACACCCATAATAATGGTCATGAAAAACATCAACCAATGATTTTCTATTACTCCGAAAACCATTAAAAAATAAGGTAATAAAAACAGGGAAAACATCAGTGGAACTTTTAAGAGCATTCGCCAGTTACCATAGCGTTTCAGATTGTTTCTTTTTAGATAATCATCTACTTGTTGGGAGAGTTTCTTTGTGAACTCATCACTTCGGGTAAGCCTAATGTATTGCATAATCGTATTCTGCAAATGGTATTTATTTGCAAGACAAATATATCGATAGTTTCAATTCGAAACAGCCAAAAAAGACGAATTGAGAAGATTTAACATCAAACACAGGGTTAAGTACCTGATTATCAGCGGTTATTTGCCATTCCAATTTGTCATAGTCAATTGAATTCCTATGGAAGCGAAACTCTTCAAAAATTCAACCGCCACAGCGATTCGCTCATTCAATGTTTCGCGCTCTTCCGCACTCCATTCACCCAAAACATAGTCCACTTGCTGGCCTTTGTGAAAATCTGCGCCCACACCAAAACGCAAACGACAATATTCTGTGGTGTTGAGCATGGCCTGAATATCTTTTAACCCGTTATGTCCGCCGTCTGAACCCTTTCCTTTCATCCGCAGTTTTCCAAACGGAAGAGCCAGATCATCTGTTACCACGACCAGGTTCTCTTTGGATATTTTTTCCTGCTGCAGGTAATAATTCACTGCTTTTCCGGAAAGGTTCATATAGGTTGTAGGTTTGACCAAAACGAGTGTTCTTCCTTTAAACTTCACTTCCGCCACTTCGGCGGTCTTTTGCAGGGAAAATGTGCCGCCAAGTTCTTTGGCCAATGCTTCCAAGACCTTAAACCCGATGTTGTGGCGGGTTTCTTCGTATTTTGAACCCGGATTTCCTAAACCGACAAATAGATATTTCATGATACAAAAGTAATCGGGCTTATTTGAATTGATAATTTGTAGTGGAAATCTTTTTGATTTTTTCTTCTCCGTAAGTGACACTTATTGTTCGGCTCGTCTGAATGGACGGCATCCAGCCGCTGCTTAAACGCATCTGCAACTTTTCCGTATTCTCAAAATCAATTTTCATATCATCTACCTTCAATTCCTTACTTCCTTCAGGCACAAATAATTCGAAAAATGTTTTCATGTATTGCTTTAATTCCCCCTGGTTCGGTTTGTATTTAATTGAAATGGTTGCGAAATCCTTGGTCTTGTTAATGGCCTGAAGGGTAACCATCCCGGTTCCTTTAACCACGATATCCATCAAACAGGGAATCTCTACATCCATTTCCATTGGTTTGTTTAGTACCAACTCCATTCCGTAATTTCCGTGAATGGCCATGATATCACCCAAATAGAGCACTTCGATATTTCCGGGTTTAGAAAATTCGGTCACCAAATCATCTACCACTTTGATGAGCGCTTTGGATGCTTCTGCTCCTCTATTGGCAATCAGCTGTTTTTTGAACTCGTCACATTTCTTTTTAAAGTCTTTCTGTAATTCAGCTGTATTCAGTATTTTCTGGAAGATTCCTAATTCATCCGTCTGATAGCGTATCGGGGCACTTGCCTGAAATGTATTCATCAGTTCCTGCAGCTGCGGATCATACCCTTCAACGGAAGCTTTCAGGAATTTCATTTCCAATACATAACTGTGCTCGGTACTATCTATCACCTTTATTTCCAGTTCGTAGGAGTTTGATAGTTGTTTTGCAGGCTGTGAAGCGGTTCCTTTGTAAGTAACATCGGATTGCGAAACCCGGTAGGACACTTTATCTCCCTTACTCCAGTATCCGATCGTGGTCATTTTTGTAGAAGAAAGCAAATTCGGCTGTTCCTGGGAAAAGAGGCTGCATGTGAGGATCAGACAGCTAGCAATGGAAAATATTTTTTTCATGCTGCAAAATTAGGAAAAAGTGCTTTCATTGATGCAAACACGTCATGGAGGTAGGGGTAGAAAATTTTCCACCCCTACCGTTGTCTTTGTCAAACATTCCTTTAACTTTGAAACATAAACTTATGCGCATACTCGGCATCATTAAGGCTCGATACGATTCTTCCCGCTTTCC
>CAMLDR010000163.1 GCA_946478775.1 uncultured Flavobacteriales bacterium | reverse complement strand
TCTGAAAATGCCGGATTTGCCAGAAAGGTGAAAGAAGCCGGAATTAAGTTTATCGGGCCTTCTCCGGAAGCGATGGAGATCATGGGAGATAAGCTTTCAGCGAAACAAGCGGTAAAGAATTACAATGTTCCTTTGGTTCCGGGAGTGGATGAAGCCATTACGGATGTGGAAGCCGCTAAAAAAATTGCAGCAGAAGTCGGCTTTCCGATTTTGATCAAAGCATCTGCCGGAGGTGGTGGAAAAGGAATGCGTTTGGTGGAACATGTAGGAGAGTTTGAAGAACAGATGAAAATGGCCCAAAGCGAAGCGCGTTCTTCCTTTGGTGATGATGCGGTTTTCATTGAGAAATTTGTCACAAAACCGCGTCACATTGAAATCCAGGTCTTTGCTGACCAATTGGGAAATACCGTTTATTTGTTTGAGCGTGAGTGTTCTATTCAGCGCCGCCACCAAAAAGTCATTGAAGAGGCTCCTTCGGCTGTTTTAACCCCGGAATTGCGCAAGCGAATGGGAGAAGCTGCAGTTGCCGTTTGTAAAGCATGTAATTACGAAGGTGCAGGAACGGTGGAGTTCCTATTGGATGCCGAATTGAATTTCTACTTCCTGGAAATGAATACCCGTTTACAGGTAGAACACCCGGTTACGGAAGAGATTACCGGAACGGATTTGGTGGAATGGCAGGTTCGCGTTGCAAGAGGTGAGCGTTTACCAAAATTGCAGGACGAATTAATCATTCACGGACACTCCATAGAAGTACGTGTGTACGCAGAAGATACCCTGAACGGATTTATTCCGGATATCGGTACCCTGAACCGTTACCGCAGACCAAGAAAGGACCTGGCGCGTGTAGACGATGCTTTTGAAGAAGGAATGGAAGTTCCGATCTATTACGACCCGATGATCGCTAAATTGGTCGTTTGGGGCGAAAACCGCGAAGAAGCCATGGCAAAAATGATCACAGCGATCAATAATTATGAGATCTCAGGATTGAAAACAACCCTGGATTTTGGGAAATTCGTGATGATGCACCCGGCATTCCGCTCAGGAGATTTTGATACCAATTTCGTGAAACATTATTTCCAGAACCCAACGGTTATGTGGGATTTGTTTAAAGACGAAAAAGAGGCTCTGGAAGCAGGGATCGGACAGGTTTGGAAAGACCTGACAGAGAAAGCAAACAAAAATGCCGCGTCAAGAGACATCACTTCCACCTGGAAACTGCATGCACATTAACTCATTTGATGAAATATAAAATTAAGTAGGGGCTGAAAATTTTCAGCCCCTACTTAATTTTGGTTAATACAATCTGATTTTCAGCATCAATTGCAACCTGCTGTTTCTATCAAAGCTGTTATTGAATGAGTTGTTTTTGGTAATATCCGTGAATCCGAAATGATACAAGGCATGAGCCGACATGAATCTGCTGAATTGAAAAGAATATCCAAGCGAAGCAGAAAAATTGAAGCGATTGAAAGTGCTGTAATACAATTTGCTATTGGTTCTGCTGTTGCTCTCGGAAGTGTAGTTCTGAATTTCATAACGTTCGCCCGGATCGGTCAATAAGTATTCTATTCCCAAACCTGCCGTCAACTGATGCTTTGGAGCCAATTGAAAACTCATTTGAGGAGATAAACTGACATAATTCAAGGTCGTTTTATTCAGAATGGTAGTGGTGTTGTCTGAATTTGTGGTGTCGCCCACTTTTCGCTTATAAGAGATCCGTGAGATGGAATGGTATTCCAAACCTGCTCCGATTGTAAATTTCGGGTGGATTCGGTAAGTGTATGAAACACCGATAGATTCTCTGAATGTCACACGGTTTTGCAATTCTTTCATTCCAAACAATGTATTAACTCCCAGGTTGATAGACACACAATGTTTGCGAAGATCAGTATCTTTCTGATGTGGATGATCCGGTATGGTAATCAGATGGAGAGTTGTGTCACCCGGAAAAGCCAAATATGCCGCTCTCATCGGTAAAAATGTGAGATCGTATTGCGACAAGGAGTCACGGATTGTTTTTCCTGTTAATTTATCCTGATAGCCAGTTGGATTGGAGGTTTTGTTTCCGGAACCCTCCTGTTTCACTGCAAAATATTCAGATTCAACCTGACCTGCTTGGCCGGAAGCAGTAAATATGGCCGTTGAACTTCTAAGCTTGTTCCTGTTATTTTTGCTGAATTCACTTCTCGTTTTACTTTTTTGATTGGATACAACACTCGTTGAAGCAGTTCTGATTTTATTTGCCGCAGCACTTTTCACAAGGTTTTCATCGTTTGCAAAAGGTGTTTTTACCTCATTTGTTTCCGCAGATTGTTTCCTGTTTCCCTGAGACTTTGCTGAACTTGCAGAACCGGTTTGAGTAGTTGGTGTTATACTGCCTGAAACCTTGTTTTCGGACAATGGATGTTTAGTATCCGTATCTGAAGTACCTCCATTCGTGAAGAAATAAATCCCGGTTAATAATAGGGCTGCAAAACCCGTCGACGAAAAAATCCACCAAATCAACAAACGGCGTTTGCGTTTTTGTTTCTCCGCATCATATAGTGCAAAGGCATCCTGCATGTAACTTTCGTTGAATTCCAATCCTTCCGGAATTGGATCCGTTTCTATGTTGTTAAAATCTTTCATCGCTCTTTAATTGATGTCTAACATTTTTCGCAATTTCTTTTTGGCATCTGAATAATGCCACATGCTGGTATTCTCGTTGATATCGAGTAAACTGGCAATTTCATGATGCTTATAACCGTCTATGATATAGAGATTAAAAACGTTTTTGGTCATTGGAGGCAGCAAATTTGCTTTCTCTTTGATCAATTCGATCTTTTCCTGAATGAGTGCATCTTCTTCATCATCCCAGGATGTTCGCGTAAACTGGGTGATATCTTCGGTAGGCTGAACGCGTTCTTGTTCGCGTTTTTCCTTTTTCAGTTCGTTTAATATGGTATTTATCAGGACACGTTTTGCCCAGTAATCAAAAGGATTATCCGGGTTGTATTGTTTGAGATTGAGCAGGATTTTCACAAAACCCAAATTAAAGAAATACACTGCCTGATCTTTTCCGTTCGCATAGCGATAAGCCGTGCCGATAAATTTGGCATAGCATTGTTTATAGAACAGTTCCTGTGCTCTTCTGTCTTCTTTGATACAACGTTTTATCAATTCGCTTTCCAAGGGATACGTTTTTAGTTGTATTAAAATTTAGCTGTTAAACCAATGGATAAAAGTGGTCCGCCCAACCCAACTTCAGTATGCAAACTCATGCTTTGACTAAAATTGTAACGCAATCCATAACATAGTCTGCTAGAGATCGGGAAACCTCGGGAAACATCAAAGCTTGAGTAATTTGGTGCTCCTTCCATGGTTTCCTCTTTGAACTTGTTGAATTTCAAGTTTACCCCCAAAGAGGTGTAGAAATAAGTATTCACGCGTGGACGGTCAACAAAAAAGTGACGCGTATAAACGACCTGAAAACGCAGACGATACATACTGTAAAACAAATCAGTACTTGAAACATCGTACATGGAAGTATTTCCGTTCCAAATAGAATCGGTGCGTGTGCCTGAAGCTCGGTAGCCATTGTAAATAGCCATAAACCCGATGCTGTTTTTTTTGTCCCATTTGTAATCAAAACGGAGATACAGCGGTTTGATTTTTACATCGGTGACCACCACGTCCGTTTGGGAGGATGAAATGTTGTTGATACTATCACTGAAATAGTAGTTTGTAATTTCCTGGTTGGGACTGTAGAAATAACTGACCAATCCGTACCCAATAGAAAGATTAAATTTCTTATAAGACTTTTCAGGTGTTTGCGCAAAAATAATTCCGGGTAAAAGCAGCCCGGTTAAAAGTGCAAATTTCCGAAAGGAACCCTGTTGTGTTTTTTTCATATACTTTGCTCAAAGATGAGGTTTCAGTGAATAAACAATTGCAAAATCAAAAACCTTTGGTCAAAAGTGATTTTTTTTGAAAAAAAGTAATTCCGCCAAAATTAGACGGAATTACTGAAAGTGAAAAATGTGATTAACAATTAGAAGCGAAAATGAAAACCGGCATTCAATAAAGGCCCGCCGATTCCCAATTCGGCATTCATCCCGAAATGTTTGGAGAAAGAATAACGCAATCCGGCATAGGTCCTCAATGAAACGGGCAGATGAAGATTGGATGGGTACTCGTTTCTGGTCGTTTCGGTTCCATTGAGAAACAATTTCCTTGTTTGGTTATTGATACCAATTCCGCCTCCCAGGTAAACATCCAAATCCGGATTGGAAATGGGGAAGTGATACGCAATACGAACTTGTGTTTTGAAGCGGTTGATAATGTATTCGGCATTACTTTGGATCCCTGTGTTGTATTCAATCATGGTTCCGGTGGATTTTTTCTGCAGGTAGTAGAAATCAATTCCTAAACTGAATGACGGATTTAACAGGTGGTCGTAGCGAAGGCCAAATGTTCCCAGGTTATTAAAATTGTTGAACTCAAACTGGTCCTGGTCATTGTTGACTGTACTCAATGCATTTAAACTTAAAGTAGCATGCGGTCCGTAAGAAACTTCCAGGTAGTTGCTCATTTTTGAAGCCGGTTCCTGTGCTATTGCCATTTTTCCGGTTATTAAAAGAATTCCTGCTAAAAACTGTGTTTTTCTGATTATTTGTTTCATGATAGTTAAAAATTTGATTCTACTTATAAGACAATTCTCAGGTCAAAACCCTTGGGTAAAATCCGAAAAAAATGAAAAAAAATGTCGGTGTTGCGGAAAGTTTCGGTCAAAAAAAGACCTCCCGGATTTCCGGGAGGTCTTCATGAAAGGAGCAGGGGTGCTGTTTTATTGTTTGATGAATTTCAAACGTTGTGATGATCCGTTCGAAAAATACAATTCACAGAAATAAACTCCCGGTGTGAGATCACCCGTTTCCAATTGGTAGTATTCGGTATTGGTGTTTCCTTCGAATAGTTGTTTTCCCTGTAAATCTGTCACGAACAGCTGTTGTATTGGCTGATCACTTTGAATGCTGAGTTGTGTATTAACGGGATTTGGGAAAAGGCGGATCTGTGCACTTTGTTCTTGAAGTCCGGCTGTACTGTTGTAGATAAAGCTCAAATCATCCAAATACAATTCATTGCCCGCACCGGATCCGTTAGAAGCGTTGCCTATATATGCCTGGATAGAATCCGGAAGTGAATTATCCGTATAAATGATCGGAACGCTGAAACGAACGTAAGTTGCACTTGGCTGTCCCTGATAAAAGGTAGCTCCGATGGTTTCCTGGCTGCCGTTGCCGGAATCCCATTTGGTAGCACTTACTTGTAGCTGAAAAGGATCATTATCCGTGGAAGTCAATTTGTACCAGCCTACCAAAGAATCCGGTCGGTGGATGAAAGGATAGCCGCTTGTTCCGGTACCATTTAAAATATCAGTTGTTCCGAGCATCAAAATTCCCTGCAGCGTATCCATTCCCCCGTCATTGCCAATATCACTGATGCTGGTAACAAGTTTGAGAGCGTAAGTACCGCTGTGGGACTGAGTTGATTTGATAACAGTCTCTTCTGCACCGAACATACTCATCATGTTCAGTCCCGTCCAATATTGCGGATCTTCATAAGTACCTTGGTTAGACCAGTTCTCAAATCCGCCGTTTGGAAATGATTGTGCGTTTACGAAAGATGTTGCGCCTAATAGTGCAACCAATAAGAATTGTTTTTTCATGTTTGTTTGATTTTATACTATAAACAATCCCTATTAAAAAAACCTTGGGTACCTGGTGAAAAAAATGTGCGGAAAGAAAAAGACCCTACTATTTTTTAGCAGGGCCATGGGTTTTGATTTTAGAAAACCTGTTCAAATATGTTTTTTCGGTACGAGTTAAAATTAGTTGGATGCAAATAGAGAAATGAGCTAACATATTAAAAATCTGCGTTCTTCTGTACGATCAGCGGGAACCCTAAGCCGTTTTGTGCTTCTTCTGCTTGCTCAGGCTGACTGAAAAATTATCGGTGTTCCCAATGATCTTTACCGTTACAAAGCGCATTTTGTCCGTTCTGTACTGAACTTCATCGATCTGGTCTTCCGATACTTCTTCCCGTTTCCTTTTGAATAATTTCTTAAAACCGGCTTCCGTCACCATTTTTAGCGGAACACTGACATAATATTCCATATTCATTTTAGCATCCTGTTTTCCGGATAATTCCAGGTAACCAAGAGAAGTGTTGATTCCCATTTTTGGAACAGTTAACTCTCCATTTTTCATTCTCAGGTTATTTTGAAGACTGTCAAATTGAATTTTGGCTAAGTTTTTATCCTGGAAATAATCCGCAAGGCTTTTCATCGGTGCAAAATTCTCCAATCTTCCTTTCAACACTTCAATCTTCAATTCAATATCGCTGTCGTCGATTTTCGGAGTCATGTCAGCATGTAAATGGATTTTCCCGGTCAATTCCCCTGAAAGCCTTCCATGCAGGTTTTCTGCAACCACATGGTCCTGCCCGAAATTGTCGAATTTCATCATCAACTGGTCCAATTCAATGTTTTTAATGCTGAGATGAGGTCTCAGATAAATGTGATTGCGGTCTGTGCCGCTGAAATAACCAGTCATCCCAATTTGTCCTCCGGCAGCATGTAAATCACACTTGGAAAATGTAACATGATGATTGCTTTTGGTATGGAATTGTGTGTTCAATTGCGTGATATGGTATTTATGGTACTTCAGGTCATTGATCTTCAGGCTTACTTCCAATTCAGGAAACGGAATATCGTAAATACTGAAACCTTTGTCGTGATCCGGATGTTTCGGAGTGTTTTCAGCCGTGGATTTAGGTGCCTGCTGGGTATAATTCACCAATTGGTCCACATCCATTCGGTTTGAAATCACATGAATCAGGTTGTCTCTCTTTTTTAAAGCCTGGTCTTTCCCTAAATAATAGTTCATATCCATATGCAGGTCAGAGTTCCCCAATTTCAAATCCATTTTCTGGACTACTAAATGTTCGTTCTCTAAATGGAACCGGCCATCCAATTGATCAATGCGTAAAGGATGAACTTTCATTTTTGCCGTAAAATGATCGAGCTGTAAATCTGTTGATTGAAGGCCGTGATTAAAGTGAAGCGCCACATTTCCATGAAACTTTAGCTGGTCCAGTTCTTCATGACGGTAATCCGCAGGAATGAAATTCTCTCCTTTATAAACCAGTAAATCTTCCAGTTTCAGTTTGTTGGAATTGAGCTGAAAATCAATGGTCGTATTTCCGTTCAGTTTGTCCTCAAACCAAAGGTTGTAATTCGTTAGTCCGCCGTTGAAATGGAAATCCGAATGATCAATCTGTCCGGTAAAATCCACCACCTTGAAATTGTCTTCTTTGATAATGACATCCGCATGAAAATCATGCAACACATGCGGATAATGTTTCAGTTTGGCATACAGGTTGTCGATGTAGAATTCACCGAGTGGAAGTGTGGGAGATTCGGTAATGGCTCTTGCACTGGTGATGAATTTAAACTGCGCTTTGAAATTGCTGATTTCTTCATCTACCTTCGGTTTTGCAGCTGCATCTGATTTCGACAATTCACTTACGTCCAGGTATTTGGATTCAATACTCAGCTGCGTTGTAACGGGAATGTTGGTGTGGTGAATAATGGCGGGAATATCACTTACATGGCCAAGTACAGAAACATCGCTTCGTCCCACTTTTAAGTTACACAGATCAATTTTGGCCATGTGGCCTTCCAGGTGTGCTTTCAGATCTATATCGTGGATGGGATAGGGCAGTCTTTTGGAATGAAACGCCAGGTTCCGGATATCCAGTTTTGTTTCGTAAGCCTCATTCAACTTCTCAAGGCTTTTTTCGGGATGATTTAAATCAATGATGTCATGAAATTTCATGGTGAGTTTGACATTTCCCTTTAAGCCTGTGAATTCTTTTGCATTGATGAATTTCGACAGGAAATCGAGGTTGAAATCCGAGATCAACTGCATATCTACATCCGGTTCAATGAAGTTTTTAACTTTGATTAGCCCCGTAAATTTGCCGGTTTCCGGTCGTGCGCTGAAATCAGAAATACCGAATTCCATCGTTTCCGGGGAACGTTTTTCTCCATTGGTAAAATAGCCTTTGAATCGGATTCCATCTACTTTTTTATGGGTCAGTTCATTGCTGAAGAAGGCATCTTTACAACCAAAATCAGCATGGATTGCCGGCATTTTTCCGTTGAGTGTTTTTCCTTTGATCGAAGCGTTGAAATAAATCTGTCCGCGGTTTTCGTATTCTTCAAACACCTTGATCAATTCCTCCGGAGCAAGTGCAATGAACAGGTTGAAATTCGGCTTGTCCCCGTTCAGTTTTAAATCCACAAAGAGGTCATTGTCGAAATCCATAGATCCCTGGATACCGAAGAAAGATTTTTCCAAATGGATCTCTGTCGGATCAATCCGAAGAATGTTATTGACTTTATTGAAGAAAACTTCGGTTGAAAACTCGAGGTGCTTGTGCTGTAAATAGGTTGGCTTTCCGTGCTGTGAAATAGAGATCTGGAATTTGCTGTCTAATTCCGCATCTATAATATCTTCAATCATTTTAAAGCCCGTGTGTGCTTTTTCAATATCAATATCGATCAAGACCTGGGTCGCTTCGTTGTATTTTTGAACATCAATGTTCTTCAAATCGATGGATTTCAGGTCCAAATGCAGTTCTTCTTCAATAGCTTCAGCTTCTTTATCGGAGCTCAAAGCATTTAGTAAATTCAGGCTCCCGTCGAGGTGCTGTGTCAGGTAGATTTTTCCGCTTTTGGCTTTTATCGATTTGATCTCGGTCTTCCCGGAAATAATGGTCCAGATATCAAATCCCACATATACGTCCCGGATTTTCAGAATAGGCCTTTTGCTTTGTTTCTTTCCTTCATAAATGCGCACGTTTTCGAGATCAATGGAAATATGAGGGAAATTTTCAAAGGGAGAAACATGGCTGTCCGAAATTTTGATCTCCCCTTTGAAATCTTTGTTCAAAGTAGCAACGAGTTCCTGCACCAGGGCATCCTGTTTCCAGTAAACAATCAATATAACGAGAGAAAATAGGAGGATCGGAGTAATGATTAAATACATTACAAAGCGCTTCCAGAATTTTTTTGTGACAAACAATTTCATGATAGGGATAAATGAACTCCGCTTAAAATTAGGTAATCTATGCTTAGAAACCGCCTGAAGACTAAATTCTAATCTGATTTTAATCTCGGCAGCAGGATTCGGAACCAAAGATTTTTAATGAATGAAAACAAGAACCGAAAATTTTACAAATCCATTGAATTTTTATAGAATTCGGATTATCTCGAACCAATTTAATGTTTACCTTTAGCGCACCAAAAATTTAAAAAGTTGTC
>CAMLDR010000162.1 GCA_946478775.1 uncultured Flavobacteriales bacterium | reverse complement strand
TCAACAGATAGTTTAGTTCGTTTAATTTCTTCCTTATCAAAGGCTGAAAAACGAAGTTTTAAGCTTTATGCAAATCGAAATTCTTCCTCCCAGGAGGAAATAAAGTATCTGCAGTTGTTTGATTTTATTGATAAAACAGATCATTATTCAGATGAATTGGCCATTTCCAGGATCAGCGGAATCAAAAAAAGCCAGCTTTCAAATATTAAAGCCCATTTATACAAGCAGCTGCTGACCAGTTTGCGGCTTCAGCATGCGGCGCATCTGCCCACAATCGAGATCCGGGAATCGATGGACCATGCACTGATCCTGTATGAAAAAGGATTCTATAACCAGGCCTTGAAATTATTGGAGAAAGCAAAACAGCATGCCATTAAGATACAGTCAACCATCCTGCATTTGGAGATCCTGGATTTCGAGAAATTCATCGAATCGCAGCACATTACGCGAAGCGTTTCTTCCCGCGCGGATGAATTGACGGCAGAAAGCCATGCGCTGAGTAAACACGTCCAGGGAAGCATCCAATTTTCGAATCTTGCCCTGCAACTCTATGCTTTGAATGTGAAAGTGGGCTTTGTGCGGGATGAAAAAGATTACCGTTTCATCAAAGAATTCTTTGCAAAGCGCCTGCCGGAATACACCATGTCGGAATTGAGCTTTGAAGAAAAAATGCACCTGTACAATGCATACGTTTGGTATCATTACATGGCTCAGGAATTCCTGATGTGTTTCAAATATGCCAGTTTGTGGGTGAAATTGTTTGAAGATAATTCACACGTGAAAGACCATTACCGCGAAATGTATTTGAAAGGGCTCTATAATCTGCAGAATGCTTTATTCAATTTGAGAAATCACAAACGCTTGCTTGAATCCATTGAAAAGCTGGAAAAGGCAGATCTGGGAGATCGCGAAAACGAAAATATTGCCTTGCTGCACCGCATGTACTGGCTCACAGCAAAGATCAATTATTATTATTTGTGTGGGACATTTTCCGAAGGAATTGAGATTGTTCCGAAAGTAGAGCAGTTTATTTCCGATCACGAAGACCGTTTGGACAATCACCGCATCATGATCCTTTATTACAAAGCAGCTTGTTTGTATTTCGGGAATGGTGATAATAAAATGGCCATCAAATACCTGAATCGCATTATCCAGTTGAAGGATGTTTCCCTGCGGGAAGATATCCAGGCTTTCGCGCGGATCCTGAACCTGATTGCACATTTTGAATTGGGAACTGACGATCATTTATTGGATTACCAGATCAAATCTGTTTACCGCTTTCTTCGGAATATGGGGGATCTGCATGGAGTGCAGCACGAAATCCTGAACTTCCTGCGCCAGCTTCCTTTTGCAGACGATCGCTCTTTGATGCGGGCATTTCGTATTTTACATGGGAAACTGGTGAAATTGTCGAAACTTCCTTACGAGAAACGACCATTCCTGTACCTGGACATTATCTCGTGGCTCGAATGTAAGATCGAAAAACGAACCGTTCAAGAAGTTATCCGCGAGAAATTTTTGTTGGAACAGGAAACAGGTCAAAGCGTCTATTTCCCTGAATAATAAAGGACATCATAAGATTTTGATTCTATGAAATAATCAAAAATGACGAAAAATTAAGCAAAAAATACACCTCAAACTTGTCGGTTTGAAAATAAGTTGTAATTTTGATTACATATTCGTCAAATAAACGTTTAAATACTCAACAATTAAATGACAGGATTAAAAGTAGGTGATCGAATGCCTGATTTTCAGGGAAAAGATCAAGATGGAAAAGAAATTACGAACCGCGATTTTGCCAATAAAAAAGTAGTGATCTATTTCTATCCGAAAGACAACACACCGGCTTGTACGAACCAGGCATGCAGTTTAAGGGATTCGTACCAGGAGTTAAAAAAAGCGGGATATTCCATTTTGGGTGTGAGTATGGATACGGAAAAGGCACATACGAAGTTTATTGAAAAGTTTAGTCTCCCTTTTCCTTTAATCGCAGATACCGAGCGGAAAATGATCGATTCATTTAAAGTTTGGGGGCTGAAAAAGTTTATGGGGCGTGAATACGATGGAATCCATCGAACCACGTTTATCGTAAATGAAAAGGGCATTATTACACATATTATCGACAAACCGCAAACAAAAATTCACGGTGAGGAGATATTAAATTTAGAATGATCCGAACATCGTAAGTAGTTTACGACCTACTGGTCATACATTTGCAGAAACGATAACAAAACGATTTAAAATTAAACGATATGGCAGTTAAAGAAGTTAACCCGGAAAAATTGAAAGCACTTCAGCTAACGATGGAAAAGTTAGACAAGACTTTCGGAAAAGGATCTGTAATGAAATTAGGAGACAATGCAATTGAAGAAGTGGAAGTAATTCCTTCCGGTTCAATTACGCTGGATCTGGCTTTAGGAGTAAACGGTTACCCGAAAGGAAGGATTGTTGAAATCTACGGTCCTGAATCTTCAGGTAAAACAACCCTGGCAATCCATGCAATTGCCGAATGTCAGAAAAATGGAGGAATAGCTGCGTTTATTGATGCAGAGCACGCATTTGATCAATTCTACGCTCAAAAGCTGGGAGTTGATGTAGAGAACTTGTTGATCTCTCAGCCGGATAACGGTGAGCAGGCATTGGAAATTGCTGACAGCCTGATCCGTTCAGGAGCAATTGACTTATTGGTTATTGACTCGGTTGCAGCATTGACACCAAAAGCAGAGATTGAAGGTGAGATGGGTGATTCTCAAATGGGATTACAAGCTCGTTTGATGTCCAAAGCATTACGTAAATTAACAGGTTCCATCAATAAAGCAAAATGCTGTTGTATTTTCATCAACCAGCTTCGTGATAAGATCGGGGTGATGTTCGGTAACCCGGAAACTACAACAGGAGGAAACGCCCTGAAGTTTTATGCATCTATGCGTATCGATATCCGAAGAGCAAGTCAGATCAAAGAAGGAGAAGATGTAATCGGTAACCGCGTGAAAGTAAAAGTGGTGAAGAACAAAGTAGCACCTCCGTTCCGTAAGGCTGAATTCGACGTCATGTACGGAGAAGGAATCTCCAAGGTAGGTGAGATAATCGACCTGGGAGTAGAATTAAATATCTTGAAGAAAAGCGGTTCCTGGTTCTCTTACGGTGAAACCCGTTTGGGACAGGGAAGGGATTCCGTAAAAAATATGATTGCTGATAATCCGGAATTAATGGACGAATTAGAAGCAAAAATCAAAGAAGCTCTTGGCTCTACTGGTACTGCAGTAGTAGTAGAACAAGACTAACTGCATATCGTTTCCAATAAGTCCCGTGAGTAATTGCGGGACTTATATTGGAAAGGATGATAATATGGTTGCTATGTAATAACAGCAAACCATGAACTGCTCGGATTCTTTCGGATAGAGAGGCAGCACACATGGGTAGGATTACAACTTAAATGAATAACCGCCAAGAGTTAAAACCCAAAACAGGTATGAATCTTTGCGTACTTCTTTCTCTTCGGCTCAAATTCACGATGTTTCTCTTTGGTTAAATTCTCGGGTTTGTCCCCGAATTAACACCTTCTCGACAATATTTCCTTACTTTTGCCCAAACTGAAGCAAATGGTATTATCAATGACCGGCTACGGAAAAGCAAGTGGTTCCTTCCAGGGGAAGAAAGTAGTTGTGGAAATCCGTTCCTTAAACAGTAAAAGCTTAGATCTGAATATGCGTGCAATTCCTTTGTACCGCGAGATTGAATTGGAAAATCGTTCCATCGTTTCGGAATTATTGGACAGAGGAAAAGTGGAATTATCTATTTCCCTTGAAAATTCGGGAGAGACAAAGAATTACGCAATCAATCGGGATCTGGCACAGGCTTATTACAAAGACATCAAGGAAACAGCTGATTTGTTGGGTGAACCTGCAGATGACATCCTATCCATCGTTCTGAGAATGCCTGAGATTTACTCGAATGAGAAAGAAGCACTTTCCGATGAAGAATCGACTTTTGTGCAAAGTTTGGTGAGAGAAGCTTGTGTGCATTTGAACGAATTCCGCAAACAGGAAGGCGATCAACTACGAAAAGACTTCGAAGGGAACATTGGCCGCATCGGCGAATTGCTGGAAGAAGTTCCGAAATACGAAACAGCGCGCATTGAAGCAGTTCGTGAACGCATGAAAACGGGATTGGAGAAAATCACGAATATCTCGATTGACCTGAACCGTTTGGAGCAGGAAATCATTTTCTATATTGAAAAGATGGATGTTTCCGAAGAGAAAATGCGTCTTTCAAACCATTTGAACTATTTCCTTGAGACCATGAATATTCCGTTATGCGGAAAAAAACTGGGTTTCATTACCCAGGAAATCGGTCGTGAGATCAACACACTTGGAAGCAAATCCTACCATGTGGAAATGCAGAAATTGGTGGTGGAAATGAAAGACCACCTGGAGAAAATCAAAGAACAAGTTTTAAATACCCTGTAAAATGGCATTTGATTCGAGTGGTGGTAAATGCGTTATTTTCTCAGCTCCTTCAGGTGCCGGAAAAACAACCATTGTTCAATACTTGTTGGGAGAACTTCCCGAATTGGCTTTCTCCATTTCAGCATGCAGCCGTGAACCTCGGGGTGAGGAAGAGCACGGAAAACATTACTATTTTTTAGGAATCGAAGGGTTCAAACAAAAAATAATCGGCGGAGAATTCATCGAATGGGAAGAGGTTTACACGGATAATTTTTACGGAACGCTTGCTTCTGAATTGGAAAGAATCTGGAGTGATGGGAAAACCGTCATTTTTGATGTGGATGTGGTTGGAGGATTGAACCTGAAGAAGATCATGGGAGATAATGCCCTGGCAATTTTTGTACAACCACCTTCTTTTGAAGATTTGGAACAGCGTCTGCGTTTTCGAAGTACGGAGACGGAAGAAAAGATTGCGGTGCGTTTGGAAAAAGCGCATATCGAATTGGACCGGGCACCGGAGTTTGATTACATTCTCCTGAATGACGATCTGAAAAGAGCCTGTAAGGAGGCAACAGAAATTGTTCGCAAATTTATTTCCTGATTATGAAAGTAGGATTGTATTTCGGAACGTTTAATCCCATTCATGTAGGGCATTTGGTTATCGCAAATTTCATGGCGGAATATACGGACATCGACCAGGTTTGGCTGGTTGTTACTCCTCAAAACCCTTTGAAGCTGAAGTCTTCGTTATTACCTGATTATCATCGTTTGGCCATAGTGAATGAAGCAATTCAGGATAATTTTAACCTGAAAGCCTCCGATATTGAGTTCAAACTGCCTCAGCCGAATTATACGGCAACGACTCTGGCCCACCTGAAAGAAAAATATCCGAGTTACGAGTTCTCCCTGATTATGGGTGAAGACAACCTTCGGACATTCCATAAATGGTATAACCACGAGCATTTACTGACGAACTATAAGTTTTATGTCTATCCGCGTGTTCTAACTGTGCAGGAGGAGGAGGAAGTTCAGGAAATTGGTCATCACCCGGAAAACGGATTTAAAAATCACCCGAATATTATCATGTGTGAAGATGCTCCGGTAATGAAAGTATCATCAAGTTTCGTCCGGCATGCCATTAAAGAAGGAAAAGATGTGCGTTACCTGCTCACTGATCCCGTGCGCAAATACATTGATGAAATGAATTTTTACCGTTAAACTTTTGCTTTGCGTTTAAACAAACGCGCAATTTGTTTTCGGAAGAAAAACATCAGAATGATGTAAGGAATTGCAATCAGGAATAAAATCCCCGAATTGATAGAAGAACCAAAGGAATTTTCGTTCAGTTCACTTCCTTGCTCAGCCAACAGCTTACACTGAGAACAGCCCTGCCCAAAAGCAAAATCAACAGCAATCAACATGATTGTGAGTAAAAACAATCGTTTTTTCATGCGGTAAAAATACGAACTAAACGATAAAAACAGATCTCTTCCTTTCGGATTTAACATATCCAATTTAATAAGAGATTTAGAGAAAAAAGGACCTTTAAATTATTTATACACAAGTTCTAATTAAACGAGCGTAATTCTATTTAAAATATCAATAGCGTTTAATGCACTTTCTTTGTTTAATCCAATCAATGGCTGCGTGAAAACAACCTTATCTTTGAGATTACCTGGTAAATCATGTAAAGATTTATCATCATCGATAATTACAAAATCATCTGATTCTCCGTTTTTTGATAGCCAATTTAATATTTCATCCTTCCTGGATAGTAAATTAACGTTATCCTCAAGTTTATCAATTTCTGCAATAATTCCGCGGTTACTGAATATTTCTTCCCATTTATCTAACGAGTAGGTGGATTTGTGTGATGTCGTTAAGACAATAGAAGCACCGGTCTCAGAGATGATCTCTTTGAGATTACTGATTGCATTGGGCAAAAATTGGTAAAACCCATCCGGATGAATTTCAACTTTCTTCCAGGATGCAGCCTGCACCATTACACCATCTATGTCTAATAATAATAACATAATTGCAAAGTTAAGAGTTTATTCAAAAATTTCAAAATATTGTTTTACAGATGGTTATCATATCTTTTGCTAAACTCTTCTTTCTGTTTCTCAGTATCGTAATCTGCAGAATCCAGCTCAACGTTCTTCCATATTATTTTTGCTTGTTTGGTTGTGTTTTCACCTGCAATATCATAATGGATTTCCATATTTAACAGGCTTAAACTAATAAATCTATGGTGTCCATCATGAATAGTATTATTATGAACTTTGATTTTACTAAAAACGTGACCTTCCTGAAGTCTTTTGTGAATGCGAACAATGATAGGGTAGCTAATTTTGCTCTGACTTGGATTGAATTTTAAGGGCTTGGTTTCAATGAATAGTTTTACTTGTTCGAAATTAATCTCGTGCATACATTAGATTTATAACTTAATATAAGCATTTATTTTGAGAATTTCTACTGTATCTGTTTGATATTCCAACATTTATCCATTACAACAAATCGATCAATTCTTTCCGGTTCAACTGTTTCAGGGTGCTCATGTCCGTGTGTACCAAATCACCCACCAATTCCTGTTTACGCTTTTGTAACTCCAATATTTTCTCTTCAATCGTATTGGGAGTAATAAAGCGAACGGCCACCACTTTTTTATCCTGACCAATCCGGTAAGCGCGGTCAATGGCCTGGTTCTCCACTGCCGGATTCCACCACGGGTCCATGAGATAAACATAATCCGCCTGTGTCAGGTTCAGTCCCATTCCACCGGCTTTCAAACTAATCAGGAACACCCGGATTTCTTCGTTTTCCTGGAAAGCTGTCACCACCTCTTTCCGTTTTTTGGTCTGACCGGTTAGTAAAGAGTACTTAATTTTTCGCTCATCCAAAGCAGCTTCAATCAGCTTCAACATTCCCACAAACTGAGAGAACACCAAAATTTTGTGATGCTTCTTTTTGTCTTCGATCTGTTCCATTAATTCCTGGATCTTGGCCGACTGATCACCGTAAGAAACGCCGTTTTCATTGATTAACGCCGGAGAATTACAAATTTGCCGCAACTTGGTCAGTCCGGCGAGAACGTGCATACTGCTTTGTCCGTCCAGAAAATCGGGCTCACTCATTAAATATTCCTTCAATTCCGTTTTGTAAACATCGTAAACACGCTGTTGCTCGTGATCCATTTCGCAGTAAACGACCATTTCTGTTTTTTCCGGAAGTTCCGTTGCCACTTGTTTTTTGGTGCGTCTCAGTAGGAAAGGATGGATGCGTTTTTGCAATTCTTTTGCCCGCTGACTGTCCTGGAATTTATCAATCGGAAAGGCGAAATGTTCTTTGAATTGTTTGATGGAACCAAGCATTCCCGGATTACAGAAAGACAAGATGGAGTAGATGTCCAGCGTATTGTTTTCAATGGGTGTTCCCGTAAGGACAAATCGTTGTTTGGATTGAAGCAGGCGCACTGTTTTATAGCGTTTGGAATCCGGGTTTTTAATGGCCTGGCCCTCGTCCAGAATGACCGTGTCGAATACAAAATCCTTCAGATAACGAATATCCGAAAGTAAGGTTCCATAAGTGCTCAGTAAAATATCGTATCCTTCGAAATGCTGAACGGATTTAATCCGTTTCGTTCCATGAAGTTCTAAAACCCGTAAATGTGGGGTGAATTTTGCGATTTCGTCTTTCCAGTTGAAAACCAACGAGGTTGGCACTACCACCAGATGAACACCTTTTTTTTGCTCCTGCTTCTTCGAAATATATGCTAAAAGCTGGATGGTTTTTCCCAATCCCATATCGTCGGCAAGGATACCGCCAAAACCGAAATCGTTCAAAAAGTGCAGCCAATGATACCCTTCCCGCTGGTAATGCCTCAATTCTGTTTGGAATTCTGTTGGAAGAGCAATTTCGGGAATGCGCTCAAAATGCGTGATCTTGTCTTTCAGGTCTGCTATTTGTGTTCGAACGGTGCTGTCAACTTCTTCTGCATCGAACCATTCATCGATAAATTGGTAAGAAGTTTTCGGAATGCGGATTACGTCATCCACCAATTCTCCTTCCCGGAAGAAAGCTGAAAACCGGTCCAGCCACTGCTGTGGAAGCAAGGCCGTTTGTCCGTCACCCAATTTTACATAACGCGATTTCTGAATAATGCTGCGCTGGATTTCTTTCAATCGAACGCGGTTATCACCGACCTTGATGTGTGTTTTCGTTTCGAACCAATCAATTCCGCTGATGATTTGAACAGAAACTTTCATGGGTTTCGGTATCAGCTTCAATTTGGTCAGTTCCTGGAAACCAAGAATCTCTAATTCAGCCTCGTTCCAGGATTCAAAAGCGTTCAAAAACCAGTCGTTTTCCAAAAAGGCGCTTTTGTGAAGGTAAAAAAAGTCACCGCCAAGCTGGTATTCAAAATCTTTATGCAGACGAATGATCTGTCCCAGAAAATGAACCTCCTCATTCTCATCCCGTGGAATTTCAAAAGAGTTCCCGGTTTGATCGATAGTCAGCAGTTTTCGCCTGGAAAGAATCGGAATTTCCACGTTTCCATATTCCATGATCGGAGTAATGTGAACGTAATTTTCACTGTCAGTCAGATAAATTCGTTTTGCCCCGATGGTAGCTAATTGGGTTTGCTTGATGATCGCACGGGTTGCCTTTTTGACATAAGAATAATTAATGCTTATGGTATTTTCAAGCGGAACCAAAAAACGGGTGTGGAAGTCATCAAATTGCGACTGATGGACGATCAGCTTGTGGTGGTTTTTCCTGAAATAACTCAATGTTCGCAGGTAATTCCAGTTTTTGATCAGGTATAGATCTTGTCCGCGCCGGATAAAGAGTTCGCTTTGGCCAGGGTCTCGCTGGTGACCTCCAGCAGCACGCCGCCGGCCAGCGTGACCAGCGCCGCCGCGGCGAACACCGCCACCACCGCCGCGAAGCTGCGCCGCTTCTCGCGGGCCATCTTC
>CAMLDR010000161.1 GCA_946478775.1 uncultured Flavobacteriales bacterium | reverse complement strand
TGGCTCCTGTAGAAGCTGATAAACCGGTTGATGGTGACCAGGAATAGTTTGTTGCACCTCCGGCTGTTAAGGTTGTGGAGGCCCCAGTACAAATGTTTGCTGCTGGAGAAACCGTCAGGTTCAATGGGGTTACAGTAACCGTTACGCTTGCCGTTGAAGAGCAGGAACCGGTTGTTCCGGTTACGGTATAGGTCGTTGTTGTTGTCGGATTTGCGGTAACCGAAGCACCTGTTGTAGCTGACAAGCCGGTTGCTGGCGACCAGGTGTAATTGGTAGCTCCTGTTGCAGTTAAAGTCGTTGAAGCTCCGGAGCAAATGCTTGCATTGGGCGAAACCCCAACCGTTAATGGTGCTACAGTAACAGTAACTGTTCCGCTGCTGGTGCAGCCGGCTGTTGTTCCTGTCACGGTATAGGTTGTTGTTGATGCAGGGCTGGCAGTTACCGTGGCGCCTGTTGTTGCTGATAATCCGGTAGGTGGCGACCAGGTATAAGTTCCTGCGCCACTGGCTGTCAGTGTTGCACTTCCTCCCGAACAGATGGTTTGAGCAGCAGGAGGTGTAACAGTAGCACTGTTTACGGTAATAGTTGTTGAAGAACTTGCATTACAGGGAGCAACTCCTACTGAATAATTAATGGTATGTGTACCTAATCCGGCAGAAGCAGGATTAAAAACTCCACTTGCAGAAACTCCCGGTCCTGACCAGGTTCCTCCCATATCAGCTGCAATTAGTTGAGTCGACCCGGAAGTCACACAAAACGGACCTGCAGGAGTAATTGCAGGATTTGGAGGTCCTGATTGAGCACCGGTTGGGCTTAGAGACAGTGTGAAACTACTGGAAGAACCGCTCCAGTTTTCAACAAGGATCATAATCTCCTGGCCGGCTGTAACCATTGGAGCGGGTACAGAAGCACTGCAGGGGAAGGATGTTCCGAATTGATTACAGCCACTGGCAGAACTAGCATAGTTGCAGCCAAGCTGGTTGCTGAGACTTTGAATTGCCGTACAAGGTGCCTGACCATTTGGAATATTAAAAACTGCTACATCCAGGAAACCCGAACTGGAGTTTCCGTCGATCAACATATTTAATGGCCCCGATGTGGTAATATGTAAAATGATGTATCCCATATTCGGTCCGAAGAAATCCAGACATGAACTGACAACAGGTCCCGGGGTCACAAAGGTGAATGGTCCTGCCGTTCCGGGTGTACAAATAGAGGTGTTTGTGTTGCACTGGCCATTTGCAGTGTTAATACTAAGAATGGAAAAGGAGAGGAGGAGAGTTACGAGTAAAGATTTAATGTATTTCATAACCGTTGTATCCAAAATGTGAAACTAATTCATTGATAATTGCAGGCGTAAGCTGCTCGTTGCAATTGATGCGCACAGAAGTAAAATCATCACTGAAATCAATGCTGTTCAGGAATGCATAATGTGCTTTCAATCGAAGATTGACTTTTTCTTCTCTTTGGGCATCTCCCAAAGGACGGTAAGCTGTAAATTCGAAGGTGTAATTATCCAGTTGCTGAATAATACATGCCGGGTTGTTTCCCGATTGATGCAGCAACATATCCACTTCAGAAGTAGACTGATTGTTCGCGATCAATTGAGAACGAACCGAGTTTAAAGAATCAACATCGGATGTGTTTTGACCGAAAGCTATAGTTGTAAAAAACATGAGCGAAACGGTGAAAACGTAGCCCAAAGGCCTTGTTTTATAGTAGTAGTACATTGGCAATAAATTTCGTGTCCGAAGATAAAACGAAACAATTGAATGTTGGTTGCCTAAATTGTTAATTAAAAAAAGCGTGTTATTGATAACACGCTTTTCAACAATAAAGTTAGAATTTATAACTGACCCCGAGACTTGGTAAGAATGGGAACTGATAGATTTTCGAATTGGTTACCCTATTCACGTAGAAAATATTTTTTCTGTTGTAAGCATTCGTAACAGCTGCAATAATTTCCAGTTCTGTTTTGTTCTTGAACTTGAACTGTTTCTTAACCGTGATATCGAGTCTGTGGTAAGTTGGAAGTCTTTTTGAGTTGAACTCGCCCAGAATAACACCCACTGAATTGGAGTTGCTGGTTGTGTAATCAGTTGTTACACCCTGGCCAAATGATTCTGTTTGATAATATCCGGATGTTGGAGTGAACGGAAGGCCTGAACCAAAGTTCCAGCGCACATTCAGCTCCAGGTCTTTCTTTTTTCCGAAAGCATAGGATGCCACAATGTTCACGTTATGTCGTCTGTCGAAAACCGGAGCATAATTAGTGAATCCGTCCCACCGGGTAGATTTACCGTAAGAGTAAACTCCCCATAGGAATATCCTGTTCAAAGTATATTTTAACAAGACGTCAACCCCGTAAGATTTTCCGCTTTCGATCAGGAAGTCTTTTTTGTAAACGTCATCTTCTTTAGAGAATTCAGAAACATCCTCATATAGTTTGTTAACATTGATGTTGCTCAATTGAGGGAAGTATTTGTAATAACCCTCGATGTTCAGCATCAGGTTTTTAGTCAGGTCAATTTCTGCACCCAGGATCGCATGCCAGGCATACTGAATTCCGTTCTTAGGATTTTTCTCCTTACCGCCTTCTGTAATGAAGTTTTGCTGCACATTGGAAGGGGCACTTAATAAACCGTTGAACAGGTTCACGATATCTCTGTCCGAAGAAGCAGTAGTGAAGTTTTGAGAATAACGACCTCCGGATAATTTCAAACGGAAAATATCCGTAGCGTTGTATTTAACTCCCAAACGCGGCTCCAGTGAAATGGTACTCAAACTGGCATAAGCCTGAACACGTAAGCCCGGTTGTACAACAAATCGTTTTGTGACAAACTTGTAGTTCACGTAAGCTCCAATTTCAACCGTGTTGTTTTCGTCCTGGATCTTAGATGCAACCTCGTTGAATGTAATGTAATCCGTTTTGAAGATGTTGATCCCGATCCCGTAATCAACCTGGCTTTCGTTTTTTAAGAAATAGGAGAAGTCAAATCCAAGGTCAGTTCCGAAAATAGAACTTGTGCGCGGTTGCGCGCCTTCTTCCTCAAAGTTTGTTTTATAGCTCGAAGCAGTTAAATGCCCCTTGATGAATGTTTTACCACCGCCTGGCAACAAGATCCAGGATAATCCACCGCCCGCCTGTTGAAAGTCCAGCGCTGCAGATTCGTTGTAAGTTACCTTATCTGTATTGCTGAAACCAAAGACAGAAACTTTTGACCCCTGACCCGTAGCGAAGGTTAATTTCCCGTAAAGGTCCGTGAAGTTGTAAGGAAGTCCGTTTCCGTCATTTACTCCGCGGTATAGATCTTTGGAAGTATAATCCAATAAGGCATGTTTAGCAGAAAATATAAACGATCCTGCTCCCGCACGTCCTTCTTTAGCACGGTACATAGGGCCTTCCACAACCAACTTGGCAAGGAAAGGGGATACGGAAACTTTTCCGCCGAAGTTCTTTTTGTTTCCGTCGCGATAGGTAATATCCATGACAGAAGAAATTCTTCCTCCGTACTTGGAATCGAATCCTCCAGTATAAATATCTACGTTCTTAACCAATTCCGTTTCGAAGATGGAGAAAAAGCCAATGGAGTGGAATGGATTGTAAATGGTCATTCCGTCCAGTAAGACTTTGTTTTGGATAGGTGTTCCACCACGCACATACAATTGTCCTCCCTGGTCACCGGTTGTAACAACCCCCGGAGTTACGGAGAAAGCAGCAGTAATATCGTTTTCAGCACCAACGGATGGAATTCGTTCCAATCCTTTTTTATCCAGTTTGATAACAGACATCAAAACTTCGGTGGTTTTTGCTTTTGTTGTAGCAGAAATTTCAACTTCCCCTATATCCGTTGCATCTTCTTCCAGTAAGTCAATTCTTAATTCGGTAATCCCCGTTTTGATAGCGACTATAATCTCTTTGTTATATTCCTTGAAATCAGCTGACTGAACTTTCAAAAGATAAGTTCCCATGGGAACTTTCGGAATGGTGAAGAAACCATTCACATCCGCAGTTGCTCCCTGGATAGCCTGTCCCTTCACTGTAGGGATCAATACCACTTTTTCAAACGGAACAACCTCACTGTTCTCATTGTTGAACAGGAATCCGCGAATAATATGATCTTGAGAGAAAGAAACAATTGAAACCGTTAAAAACGCAAGTAAGGAGAGTATTTGTTTCATATGTATAACCAGGGTTTTAAAGAAGTCCCGAAGTTACATAATTAACAGGAATTAACAGATGAAAATTTCGAAAAATGATTAAACGAGCAGATTATTGATTAAACGGGTCTTAATAGTAAATTATCGATTATGAATGATTTAATTATCAAGGGAATTCCTGCTTGATAATTAACTCTTGCGTAGCAAAATCTTCGCTTTCTCCCAATAAACATCCATTTCTTCCAGTGACATCTCGGTCATGTTTTTAGCATCCTCAGTAATCAGTTCCTCCATTTTCTGGAAACGGGACTTGAATTTCCGGTTGGTCGATTCCAGGGCATCCTCCGGGTTGACGTTGATGAAACGGGCATAGTTTACCAGGGAGAACAGCACATCCCCGAACTCGTCTTCGATTTTTTCAGGATCTTTCGTCTGCTGCGCTTCATGCAGCTCAGAGAACTCTTCTATAACCTTGTTCTTTACATCTTCCAGGTCAGACCATTCGAAACCAATTCCTTTCACCTTTTCCTGGATGCGCATGGCCTTAATCAAAGCCGGAAGTGTATTGGGAACACCCTCCAAAACCGATTTTTTGCCTTCCTGCAATTTGATCTTTTCCCAGTTCGCCTTCACTTCTTCTTCCGAATCTGCAGTCACATCTCCGTAAATATGCGGATGGCGGTGGATCAGCTTGTCACAAATTCCGTTTAGAACATCTGTAACATCAAAAGCGCCCAGTTCGGAACCGATCTTGGAGTAGAAAACAAGATGCAGGAACAAATCTCCCAATTCCCCCTGGATTCCATTTAAATCGTTCGACTGGATCGCGTCAGCAAGTTCGTAGGTTTCTTCAATGGTCAAATGCCTCAAAGATTGGATCGTTTGCTTTTTATCCCACGGACATTTCTCCCGCAGTTCATCCATTATTGTAAGCAAGCGCGCAAAAGCCTCCAGTCTGGGGTCTTGATTTAAATTATTGTCAGCTAATTCCATACTGCAAATGTACATAGAACAAAATTTGTAATTTTGGATTATGAAAATTGCCTTGCTGTTTTTTTTACTACCTGTTTTTTGTTATTCCCAGGAAAGTAAACCAGATGACTGGATCCTCTCGCTGAAAGGGAAGTCTGGTTTTTTGGCGGCACACCGAGGTACCATGGGGCACCTTTGGAAAGACCGTCTTTTTGCAGGAGAATTGTCCTTCAGCAAACGTATGCGATCCAATAATTGGAGTGATGATTACAAGAATCCTTATGCAGGATTTACTCTGTATGGGTCCAATTTGGGGAACAAAGAAATTTTGGGTTACGGCTTCGGCGCATACAGCTTTATTGAATTTCCCTGGACAAGAAGCGAAAAGCATGTTTTTACCTGTAAAATCGGTGCCGGATTAGGTGTTGTTACCAAAGTATACGATGTGGCAGCTAATCCTAAAAATGTACCGATGAGTACTTACCTGAATGCATTGATCTGCTTAGGACTTCAGGGGCGCTGGTATATAAAGCCGGAACACGCATTAGTTTACAGCCTGGATATGACGCATTTTTCAAACGGATCAAGTAAAGTTCCCAATTTGGGAGTGAATATGCCTTTTATCGGCTTGGGGTATGAATATACTGTTAAGAAGAAAGAGCGCACCGATATGGGGCTTGCAACGTTTGAGCGCGTCCCCTTCTTTCAAAGCTGGAATGTTTCATTGGTCGGGGTTCTTTCGGATAAAGAGATTTTCCCCACGGGAGGAAAGCGTTATCCGGTTTTTGGCTTAAGCACCATGCTTTATAAGCAGTTTAAACCGAAGGTAGGAATGGAGATCGCTTTGGATATCTTTTCTAAGCAGTCAATCATTCATTACCGGGAATACATTCCAAAATCACAATGGGATATTTTACAGGTCGGGGCTTTTGCAGGTTACAATATCCCGCTGGATAAATTTCGTCTTGTTTTAGGGATGGGAGTTTATATTAAAGACCGTTACCAGCCTGATGCGATGTTCTACCACCGGGTGGGAATGCGATACCAGTTTAAGAACGGATTATTGCTGAACCTGATACTGAAATCTCATTGGGCAAAAGCGGATTATGTGGAATATGGTGTGGGGTACACCTTTAACTATAAAGGAAGATATCATGCGAAATAGTTGGATGTTTTTACTAGTCGGTTTACTTGTGTTTTCCTGTAAAAAACCTGAAAACAGGGCTTGCTTCAAATTTTTGGGACCAGAAACCATAAAGGAAATCCCACTGGCATCATTTCAAGGGTTGGATTTGAAAGAGCATGTCGAATATGTGCTCGTACAGGATTCATTGGATAAAGTAGTACTCAAAGGAGGGAAAAATGTATTGAACCTGATTGAAGTGAGTGTGGATGCAGGAACATTAACGATTGAGAATAAGAACAAGTGCAGTTTTCTTAGAAATCCCAAAAAAGTGGTGGTTGCCGAAATCCATTTCACCAAATTGATCAATGTTCGATTCATTGGAACAGAACCGCTTAGAAGTCAGGGAACTATTTATACGGATTATTTCACGTTTTACAGCAGGGATGGGGCAGGAGATGTTACTTTGGATGTGAACGCGCTTGAAATTAATGCAGAAGCCAATCATGGCTGGTGTAATTTCACATTGACCGGTTCAACGCAGAAAGCCCGTATTTGTGCAAAAAGCAATAGTTATTGTGATGTCAGCGGGTTGACTGTTACTGATTCCATGTACGTGGCTTCAGAGACCGTAGGAGATATTAAGATCAATGCAGAAAACCTCCTGATTTACGGTCACATCACTGAATCAGGAAATATTCTATACAAAGGCAATCCGCTTGGAATAGCTGTGCTGCTGAATGGCACAGGTGCTGTGAAGGCATTTTAAAATAAAAATGTGGGGAAGCGGTGCATCGCGTCCCTGCCGGAAAATAAAAAAAGCCCGGTGAAATTACCGGGCTTTTTTTATTTTCCTCTTTTCAGCTGCATCAGCACTTTAAATGCTTTGTCCACATGATCTTGTTTCACAATGATCGTAAACTCATTAGCTGTTGAAACGATTTCGACAATATTCAAACCTTCCCACGCCAAATGCTTTAGGATGTAATAATAAATACCATAAACTTCAGAATTTACTGCCGGAAGCTTAACTGTGATTGAAGCCAAATCTCTTGTATGAGACTTTAAACGCTCATTGATCAGTAAATTCTCAACTCTTGGCGAAATGCTTTGTGAGCAGATAACCGTTGTTTCAGTAACACCACGACAAATAGTATAGAAAATATCGGATTCTGAATTCACCAATTGAACCAGGTCGGCTTGTTTTAAGCGCAGTGATTCGGTGTTTTCAAATGTAAAGTCTTCCAGGTTCGAACGAACTAAGAAATCTCCCAGTTCCCCGATAATATTTGTGATCTTGATATTCAGGCGGTGGTAAAGTCCCGGAGACATACGCTTAATTGCCATAACAATAGCGCCCTCCTTTACTTCTTTTCCTAAAGCCTCTTCAATTTCCGGTTTGATTTTTCTTGCTAACGAAGAAATATTGATCAGGTCGTCTGTCATTGCCTCACGCAAGAACGGACTTCGTCCGATTATCTCTTCGGTTATTTTTCCAATTGATAACATAATTTGGTTTGAATTAATAGGTGTGCAAATTTAAACAAAAGGACGTATAAAAGAGTATAAAACTGTTAGATTTTATACAAAATGAACAAACTATTGATTTCACCGAAGAAAACTTAATGTTTGATGAATATTCTATTTCTGTAAGATTACGAAGCAGTTAAATCAGTAAACTTTAGTTATAGTTAGTGTTATGCACGCGTATGATTTTTAACGAGATTTAATACATATTCTAGCTGTTCTGTTTCACTCATTTCCGAATTGTCCACAACTAAAGCATCTTTTGCCTGGGTCAACGGACTAATGGACCGGGTGCTGTCAATCCGGTCACGGTGCTTCAGGTTTTCAAGGATTTCATCCAGGCTGTTCGTTTCTCCTTTTGCCTGTAACTCAAGAAATCTTCTTTGCGCACGGATTTCCGGTTTGGCAGTAATGAATAATTTCAGTTCGGCTTGTGGGAAAACAACCGTCCCGATGTCTCTTCCGTCCATCACCACTCCTCCGTTCTTGCCTAGTTCCTGCTGTTGTTTAACCAGGAATTCACGGACTTCGCGAATAGCTGCAACTTCACTCACAATGTTTGCGACCTCCAATTGCCTGATGGTATCCGAAACGTCTTCTTTATTTAATAAAACCGGGCGGTTTCCCTTAGTGTCAGGTTCTCCGAATTGAATGTGGATCTGCGGAAGGCTGTCAACAATACAGGCGATATTGATCTTGTGAGCTCCCAATGCGCAGCCGTTCTTCAGTGCATAAAGTGCCACACAACGGTACATGGCTCCGGAATCAATAAATGTATAGTTCATTTTTTTTGCCAATGCCTTTGCCAGTGTACTTTTCCCGCAGGAAGAAAAGCCATCTATTGCTATTGTAATGTGCTGCGTTTGTTGCATGGCGCGAATTTAGTTTAAAATGAATGAACGGCAATTCATTTCAACAAAAAAGGGCTCGTCTGCTGACGAACCCTTTCATATTTTTTTAGAGGAACTCTAATATTAGAATCTCCATCCTAAACGGAACATACCCATAACATTGTTAGAGAATCCGCTTTGTTTCATTTCATTACCTGTAGCTTCAGTAGTAACACCAGCAACAGTTACTGAACTAGTACCTTCTTTCATTGTGTAAGAATTAAATCCTAATCCTAACTCAACTCCTAAGTAGAAGTTTTGTACGAAATAGTAATCAGTACCTGCGATAAGACCAACACCGAAACCAGCAGTTTTTTGCTCAGACTCCTCAGAGTAATCAGCAGCAACCCAAGTTACACCGTTTGATTGGTCTCCTTCAGTTCTCATTGCACCCATACCGAAGTTGATATCCAAACCTGCATAAGGAGACAATTTCTCAGTTCCTTTGAAGTGGTACTCACCTCCAAGTCCGATAGTTGTTGTTCCCATTCTTGTTACATATGAACCAGCACCACCAGTGTTGTCAACTTCGTTTTCGAAGAAGTTCTCAGTAGTTTTGTTAGAACTGAATCCTAAAGACAAACGAATTGCGATGTTTTCAGTTGCAAAGTAACGGAAACGTAATCCTGGAGCAACGATAGATGGAGTAGTACCACCGTTAGTTGTTCCGTTCAGGTTTGTAGGAGCGGAATTACCAAAACCGAAAGCAGCTAAACCAGCAACATTTCCTTCCAATGTCATTGGAGCTCCTTCTGTTGGTTTTTGCGCCATTACAGCAGTTGATAAAATCATTCCACCTAAAAGTAAACTTAACTTTTTCATGTTATAAATTATTATT
>CAMLDR010000160.1 GCA_946478775.1 uncultured Flavobacteriales bacterium | reverse complement strand
GACGTGTGCTCCTCCGATCTTGTCAGCTGATTGGAATAAAAACATTTCTCCCCCAGCGGATCCGTCACCCACAAATCAATGTCGCAATTATCCGAATCCCAGTCAATCACTACCCGGATATCCACCGGCAAAGCATGAAGCAGTTTTTTATCGGCTTTTATTCCTTTCAATTGGTGTTTCGAAATCAGGTGGTTCAATTCCACCAGGCAAATATTCTCTATATCGCGGAAACGGCTATCCCAGCTGTGAGTCACCACATAGTTCAACTCATTGCAAGCTTTGGAATAGTTTTTACTCATTTCATATACCAAAGCCAGGTCACGGTAAGACTGTGGTTCTTCGGGACGCATTTTCTTTACTGTTTCGAATACTGAAACGGCCAGTTTGTATTCTCTCATTTGTTCGTAACGATGAGCCAGGATCCGCAGCATTTGAGGATTTTCCATTTCCAGTTCCGCAATGTTTGACAGTACACGCACAGCCTCTTTCTTCTTCCCGATTTTCAAAAAATAATCTGAAACATCGACGTAGAAAGACGGCTGATTCCGGTATTTCTTTTTCAATTCCAGGTAAATATCATAAACCGCGGATTGCCGGCTTGCTTTCAATTTACTCAAATAAGGGGTTTTCGGATCCCAGTTTGACAACTCGATCTTAGGATCTGAATCATTCTTTTCTGACACCTTATAGGATGCTGTAGATAAACCAGCAATATCAAACATGGTGGAAGCGTTCGTTGCGGTAAGTGAAGCACTATAAGTTCCCGTTGAAACAGCTCCATCGGAAAATTGATAGGTTAACGCTTCGGATCCGGCAGAAACGTTTGCATTAGCTTGTGGCGCAGCAAATCTTACGGTTTCATCCTCTTTTTCTTTTTTCTCTTCTTTTGGCGGAGTCGGATCAAAATCCGTTTTCCACCATTGGATTAGCTCTTCAAACCGATCACGAACCATCTCACGGTGTTCTTTCGTTTCTTTTTGAGAAACTGTTTCGGGAACTTCCTCTCCTTTCAGTCTTTTGTAGTATTCTTTTCGCATTTCAAGCGGAGGAACAATGCGGTATTGCAGGTAATCTTCCAACGCATCCAGCACGATCAGTGATGTAAAGCGCGAAACCAGCTTATGCTCTTTGGCCAAACGGATCATCTCCCCTTTGTTTTCATCGCTTTGCAGATCCAGTTCCTTCAAATAATCACTCGACCAAAACTTTGACAACACTTCTGCTGATTTCAATTTTAGAAGAGAGGCACTTTTCACTTTCATTCTTCGGGTAATCTTCCCCTGACTGCCGAATAACAAAGTCAATTCTGCCGGAAGGGATTTTAATTTGGAATAAACCATAAAGTCCGAATCTACAAAAGATCCGATCCCGGTTGTTATTCCTTCTGCCCCTTGTATTCCCAGGAACTGAAGCTGCTCGTAGTTCAATTTTTGAAGGCTCTCGGTTAATCCGTATTGATTGAGGTTGATAAACTCACCTCCATTCTGGGCAGTTAATTGCGCTGAACGCGAATCAAATTCAGTTGTTGAACTAATCACGTACACTCGTTTTTTCTTCAGTTTCGGGAAGGATACTTTTCCCAGGTTAGGCAAGCAATCGGATAATAAAAGCACCTCATCTCCCTTAATCAGTTCGGCAGGAATACAACCCAGTTGAGTTCCTCCATCCAATTTCTGAAACTCCATTTCCGCTAAGAAACGGGTTACATCGGACTCATTCAAAATAGTGCGCCAGCTTGTTTGATGCACGTCGTTACTAAACACGATCAACTGCACTTCTACTTTTTTGAAGCTGCCCAGGTATTGACCGATCAGCTCTTTCTCTTTCTCAAAATTCCGTTTTTCGGAAGAACCCGAAACATCCAATAGAACAGAAAGCGATTTCACTTTTGATTTCAGGGACTTTTCCTGTTTTGGGCGAAGAGTTGTTTGAAACACATACTTTCCATCTGCTCCAAGTGCGACAGTCGATTCTGAGTGATCTAAATCCTTCTGAATAAGCTGAATTCCCTTTTTCAGTTTCACTTTTTTCAAATTGATCCTGGTAACGAACTGATCTCCAATTTTCTTAAATTGATGCTGTTTATCACCAATTGTCTGCCCTATGTCATCTACTGATATCGAACAAGTATAATCCTTAATTTCACCACTGTAGTTCAGGGGAAGATAGTATCCGTTCATTCCTCCATTCGTTGTGAGTTCCTCTACATAAGTGATTGAAACCTTCTTGGTTCCTTTCGCAGGAATCGGGTAAATGCGGGCCTTAAATGTATTTCCTTTTGATAATTCCAACAATCCCGGATCTACCTTTCTGCGAACAGTGGACTCAAAAGCCACTCTTCCCAAATCCTTATCAACTATTACTCCCGGACGCATTTTTCCATTGACTTCCAATTGAAAATCGCTGATGATTTGTTTTTCTGTCAACGGAAAGTAAAACTGTCCTTCCAAAATGCGGTCGTTCTCATTTTCAAACTCCATTTCCAGCTTTGTTTCGGCAAAAGTCCCGTGAACGCTTGTTTCGATGTGAAGACTTCGCGTATTCAGCGGAATGCTCATTTCCTTTTCATCCTTCACCATTAGAGCCGGACTTGTGATCGTCGTATCCAGGTTGAGTTTTGCAACAGACCAATTAACCGGTTTTGTGTGCGGCGCGGATTTCTTTTTATCCGTTTGAGGGTCCTTGTAAAAAAGGCAAAACAGCACAAATGAAAGGCCTAGCAGCAAAGCCAAAGCAGGAGTCAAATACTTCTTTAAGTTCATAGAGATAGATTTCGACTTAAAAGTACACCTTGAATCAAAAAAGGTTCAACGAAAATTAATGACCATCCATGAAATACCAGCGTTCCCCTATTTTCTCAAACCGGGAATCTTCTGTGTGACGGATTAACTGACCATTTTCATCCAAATAAGAAGCGGTAAACTTCACTCTTTTTTCGGAAGACGAAAGAATCTCCAGGCTGATCCAGGTACTGTTTGAAGCCCATTCCATGATCGATTTCGGAGAGTAGTACTTTCTGAACTTTGGCGAAGTAGTTTCAATAATGTAAGGAACGTTCTTAGTTACATAGGCTGAATAACGCGATCGCATCAATTCTTCGGCTGAAGACGGAAAACTTTTCCCTGAAAGAAAGGGCTCACAACAATTTTCAAATACCTTCCCGCTTCCGCAGTGGCAGGTTTGAACCGCTTGCAAACTCATGGTTTCTTCTTCTTTTTGACCGCTTCATCCATGTGCAATTTCGCCACATTGGGTTTGATGAAATTTTCTTTGGTATCAATCAGCGGTTCATACGGGTAATTTCCGAAAAGGGTTGACAAGCGATTGATCGCAAATACTTTTTTGGTGTAATGGTTTGAAATAATGATCATGCAGATCGTGTCTTTTCTCAAAGAGGCATAACATCCGGTATTTCCGTGCCACCAGCCCGTATGAAAAAACAAGGTTGATTTCCCTTTGTCTTCGCGCATACGATAACCCAAACCATAATTGCTTTTCCCCGGACGTTCATAACTGTATCCGCGGAACATTTCCTTCTTGATCGAATCGCTCAAAAACGCACTGGAATAAGTTGCTTTATCCAGGCTTAACAAATCCCTTGCGGTGGTGTACAGGTTCTTATCTCCATAAACGCCGTCCAGGTTGGTAAACGGTTCCAGCTGGTTCCGGGAATCGTAGGACCTGGCCAGGGTGTCTGAATTTTGCGATCCGTCATTGATAAATGAATCGGTCATTTTTAAGGGCTCAAAGATCATTTCCTTTGCAAGAGCCGGAAACTTCTTATGGGTGATCCGTTCGGCAATTAATGCCAGCAGCACATAATTCGTATTGCAGTAAGAGAATTGAGAATTCGGAGGGAAATACAAGGGCATTTTGTAGGTATTCAGGAGCTGCACTATTTTTCCGTTCGTCAGTGTTTTTGTTGAAGGCCAGATAGAATAAGGGAAATATCCGTAATATGGAATGCCGCTCCGGTGGTTCAAAAGCATTCTTACCGTAATTCCATCGTACATAATCTCCGGTAAATACGAACGAATGTCTTTATCCAAAACTACCAGGTTTGAATCTGCCAGTTTGCAAATAATCATAGCTGTCACCACTTTGGAAATGGAGGCTACATGCAGCGGTGTATGTTTGTCCACACGCTGATTGAACTGATGGTTCGCCAATCCTTTATAACGTTCATAAACAATTTTGCCATTTTTTGCCACCAGGAACATTCCATTGAAATCGGGTGCAATGCGATCGCGGTAAAACTGACTGATACTGTCGTAATAATGGGGAATAAATGATTTCGGGACCGGATTAAATCGGGGGAATTGAAATTCGTTCGAAGCAATTTCAGAATCCGACTTTTTGGTGCCTTTTACTTCAGATTGACAGGCAAAAAGCAGAAAAAAGGGCGCAAAAAGAAGAATAAGTCGCGTAAATCGGAAAATCATGGCGCAAAGTTAAGAAAACTTCAACGAATCTTTTCTTTCACATAAAACAAGTTCAAAGGTTAAAACCGAAAGCAGACTTTCAGGCGCTTTGGTTTAAATGGTGTTTAAGTAAATCTATATTGAACTATCAATAAATAAACGCTGCCGTTCTTTTTCGGATCAATCCGTCTTTTCCTTTTGCCTGAACAACCAAATTGAATGTCACGGGTTTTCCTTTATTTGCAGCTTTGGCTTTGGTCAATGCATCCATTACTTCCGGGGTAATTTTCGAACCGTTAATCGAAGGAAGGGGATTTGCAATGGAAACCGAAGTCACTTCGTAACTGATCACATCGAATCCGGCGCTCTGAAGAACCGCATTCTCTTCGTAACCAACACGCACCAATTCCTGGTCCAAAGTAACAACCGTTGTTCCTTCCAATGCGCTTCCGATGTAAACCGAAGGCACGGGTAAATTCAACACGCGGTATTCGTATGTTTTAAGCACTTTGTTTTCCTTCAGGTTCTTCATGGTCAAAGTCAGTGTTTTTTCAGGACCATTCGGTCTTACATAAAAACAGGAATCGCCTCTGAAAACTTCAGCTTGTGTGCTTTCCAAAACCACAAAGCGGGTATCTTCACCTGCACCGATAACGAACTTATTATCGTAACCGCGGTATACGACATTGTATTCAGGCATTCCTAAAGCAACTTGTCCGAAACTCAAAGAACTGACAAAACATGCTATTAATCCGATCACTATTTTCATATAAGAGGTGTTAAATTTATTACTAAATATACGGATTTATAATTAACTTGGAGTTATGAAAACATCCAAACCGATAGCAGCAATACTTTCAACGGTCCTTCTTTTTTCGTGCGGTGATGCTGCCGAGGAAAAACAGATTCCGGAAGCTCCTTTAGAAATGCATGAAGAAGTGGACGGAACGAAAGTGGAAACGGAAAAAGAAAAAGTCCCGAAACCAAAAAAAGACACTCATATTCAGATCACTGATACGGAAGATGAGCTGATTAGCAAAGTATCGCAGCTTCCGGAGGTTAAAGCTTTGTCGGAGAAAATAGAACGTGAATCAAAAGGCAAACGCCATTTGGTTAGTCGAATTTCTTCTTCCCCCTCTGATGACCAGGAATATTATGGAGTATCCGTTTCAGAAGACAACGGGGAAGCTTTAGCCACTTATTTTGATTTTCGTATCTACCCGGATAACAGCATTTACTATTACGACGTGGTAGAAGACAAAGAATTGACCCTAAAAAAATGGCGAGCCCAGAAAAAGTAATTCCGGCCCGCCATCAATCATCTATTAAGTGTTGGTTTTTCCTATCTAAATAATTGCACAAATCCCTGGCCTTCCAAAGGCTCGTCCTGCGCTCCTTTTGCGGTATACCTGAAAAAGTAAACTCCTTCTTCCATTTTGTTTCCGGAGGAGTCTTTCCCATCCCAGCTGAACGGTACTGCGCTGGAGGTATAAACCGGATTTCCCCAACGATTAACGACCGTTACATCCAGTGATTTAATGTTCAGTAATTCGAACGTGAAGAAATCATTGATGTTATCTCCATTTGGGGTAAAGATATTCGGAGTTTTCAAATCGACCGGAACAATTGGCGGAATAACCGGCGGTACATACGGAGGAATAACCGTTACCGTTACATAAGCAGTATCTGTACAATTCCCGTTAATTGCAACCAATGTAACGAGGTATGTTCCAACGGAATCATACACCTGGTTTTGCGAAGACAGGTCATTTGCCGTGGTGCTGTTCCCATTTCCAAAATACCATTCGTAATTATTTGCATTCGTACTTCCGTTCGTCAAAGTCACTGATAACGGGCCATAGCCGGAAGTTGGATTGGCTGAAACCGCTGCTACCGGCGGATTTAACGGGGTTACCAAAACAGAATCATTTCTATGACAGCCATTGTTCTCTACATCGATGTAATACCATCCCGGAGAAAGGTTTTGCCAGACAGAAGCGTTGATCTGGTTCGGATTGTTTGCTCCCGGACCATTCCAGGTATAAAGCGGCTGACCAATAAAATTTCCTGTCATTAATGTGTAAACCGCTCCATTATTGAGCCCGCAATCTGAAGGAATTGCAGCTACCGTATCAAAATCCCACGGCATTGCTTTGATCGTTACCGCAACGGTATCCCTCAAGTTGCATCCGTTCGGAGAAACTGCCTGGACTATGTAATTTCCTGAAGCCGTTGGAGCGATTGTTGCGCCGGTTTGTCCTGAAACCCATGTAAAATTAGGGTTTGCAAAATTAGCTGTTGCGGTAATTGTTTCCGGTTCATTTTCACAGAATGTAATGTTTGGTCCTGCACTGATCTGCGCCGGATCGTACGAAATGACAATGGTATCTGTTTGCGGACATACGGTGTTGAATGTAATATTATCAATTGCAAAGTCGTTGTTCCCACTCGAAACCTGGGCTATGATACTGATTGTAGCAGAGGTATTGACTCCTGAATTCCAGGTTTGAATAAATTGCTGCCAGTTACATGCAACTAAGGTCGGACTAAATATCGGACCGATTTGAACTCCATTAATAAAGAATTGTAATCCGGCAACATCTCCCAAGCCAATATTCATGACACTGGTTACCCAGGAAGAAAATGAATAATCTGTATTCGGGTCAACTGCAATTGTCTGAGACCACACCGTTGTATTCGGAGTATTGGATCCGTTAACCACCAGCATATTTCCAGGTAGGGTTGTTCCAACATCGCTGCAGTTTGAGAAATTACTGTGTACACTATTTGGGTTTGTGGTAATTGCATAGGTGCTTTCATCCCATAAAATCCCTCCTATTGCTGGAGAAGTTCCATAAGCATATCCTGTTGTAAACCCAGTATTTCCCGCTTCGAAGTCACCGTTTACTACTAAATTCTGTGTGTAATTCGCTACATTCAGGATTAAAGTAGTAGGAGAAGTGATGGTTACACTTGGCTGATTTCCGGGTGCAACATTCCAGTTATACGAATCGTAACCTGCAGGAACCGGGTAAGTGATGGACGCACCCTGACAAAGCATTGTATCGCTTCCAATATCCAGTACCGGATATTGTCCACATTGTGATTCCGCTGTATTCCAAACCAATACAGCAAAAATAACACCTAAAACTTTTTTCTTCATAACGCAAATCTATGAAGACTAAACGGATATAGTAACTATTTAGTTGCTTGAAAAATCTTTTTTTTTAGTTTTTAACAAATTATTAAGAAAGGATCTAATTGGCAAAAACAGTTGTGCTTAAATAAGATTAACTAACTTTGCCTTTATGAAATTCAATGAATTAGGATTAAATGATTTGGTCCTTGAAGCCATTCACCATATGGGCTTCGAAAATGCTACACCTATCCAACAGTTTTCCATTCCCGAAATATTAGCAAACAGCGACCTGTTGGCCTGTGCGCAAACGGGGACCGGTAAAACGGCAGCGTTTATTCTTCCCATCCTGCATAAATTGACCGGAAAAGAAGACGCATCGATCAATACGCTAATCCTGGTTCCTACACGCGAACTTGCTATCCAGATCGAGCAGGAAATACAAGGTTTATCCTATTTTGTTTCCGTTGGTTCAACAGCTATTTATGGTGGTGGTGACGGTACCCGGTGGGAAGAACAAAAAAATGCGATCGTTGAAGGAACAGATATCATCGTTGCTACTCCCGGCAAGTTATTGTCGCACATTATGCAGGGTTATGTAGATTTTTCCCAACTGGAACATTTAATCCTGGATGAAGCAGATAAAATGCTGGATATGGGATTTTCAGAAGATATTGAACGAATCATTTCTCATCTTCCTAAAAAGAGGCAAACTTTACTTTTCAGTGCAACCATGCCATCGAAAATTAAGAACCTGGCATCCAAGATCCTGATCAACCCGAAAGAAATTGCACTTTCCATTTCGAAACCTGCAGCGGGTGTGACACAGAATGTGATTCTTTGTTTTGATGAGCAGAAAAATGCCGCTTTGGATTATATTTTAAAGGAACGGGCACACTACGACAGCATTATTATTTTCACTTCGGCAAAAAGCAAGGTTCACGAGATCGTTTATGCGCTTAAAAAGGCCGGATATAAAAATACCCAGGGCGTTTCTTCCAACCTGGAACAGGAAGAGCGTGAAGAAGTTTTAAGAGGTTTCCGATCCAAGCGGACACGTATTTTAGTGGCTACAGATGTCATGAGCCGTGGAATCGACATCAAGGAAATAAACCTGGTGATCAATTACGATGCTCCGAGAGATGCCGAAGATTACGTTCACCGAATTGGAAGAACGGCGCGTGCAAATACCAAAGGAGAAGCTTATACGCTGATCAATCAGAAAGATATGCCGAAACTATCGCGCATTGAGCGTTTGATTGAAATGGAAATTCAGCGGGTAGCGCTTCCTGAAACGTTCGGAGCAACTCCGGAATGGAAAGCTTCCGGTGGTGGTGGATCTTCTTCTAACGGAGCGAACAAAAACAGGAACAACAAGAAAAAGTTTTTCGGAAAAAAGAAACCTGCAGGAAAGGGGGATGTTAAAGGTTGATTTCGACTCCGCTCAATCTCCGAAGTCATCACTCTTTAGCTCAAAAGCAGAGTGTGCGCCTCGGAATTGAAGTCTAAACAAATGTAACTACTTTGCCTTTTTCGGCTCTGCGGACACATTCTGAATAGCGTTTAAAAAAGTATGGAATGTTATCTTCGTCTCCATTGACGATTCGGTTTTTTACCTTTTCAAAAGTTAAAATGGATATTTCAAAATCGGGAAGTCCTGTTTTCAGTATGGGCTGATTCCTATTGTCTTCCCAAAAATAGGTTCCTCCATAGCCTCTTCGGGCAACTTCCAGGATATAAAAACCTGCTTGTGCGCAAAAATCATCGATAATTTCTTCATCCGAGACATCCGCAAAATCTGAAAAATCTTCAATCAAACTATCCAATACGTTTAAACTCCTGATCGAATAATCAAAGGCACCATCGTATTTTGAATTAAATGCGCGTACAATTTTTTCAGCACTACTGGTTGCTTTGCTGATAAACTCCTGCTGAATCTTATCAAAGATATCATCACTCGG
>CAMLDR010000159.1 GCA_946478775.1 uncultured Flavobacteriales bacterium | reverse complement strand
AAACATTAAAATAACGCAACCCTATTGTCTCCATCCCATAACTTAATCCGAAGACGTGAGCATATAATTCATTAACGTACTTGGTTACGGCATACGGAGATAGTGGTTTTCCAATGAGATCTTCCACCTTTGGTAAATCCTCAGAATCACCATATGTAGAAGAACTGGCAGCATAGATAAAGCGTTTTACTCCTGCATCTCTTGCGGCAATAAGCATATTCAAAAATCCGGTAATATTTACCTCGTTGGCTGTTGCCGGATCATCCAATGACATTGGAACGGATCCTAAGGCTGCCTGATGTAAAACGATATCAACATCCTTTACGGCCGTTTGGCAATCAATAATATTACGAATATCTCCATCTATCAGTTGAAAATTCGGGTGAGATAAGAAAGGAATAATATTCTTCCTGTAACCCGTTGAAAAGTTATCAAGACAAATGACCTTATTGTCATACTTCAAAAGATCCTCACATAGGCTGGAGCCAATAAAACCTGCTCCCCCGGTAACTAAAACTTTCTTGTTTTGTATTTTTTGATACATCATTTCATTAAAACTGATTTAACAAACTCATTAGAGTTGACGCACAGCAAGAAGGTTTTCAGATTAATGTTGTATCTCGGAATTCAAAGATAAGTTATATTTTTAATATTTAGATTCAAGGTACGTCAATTACTAAACAATGAAAACGACGTTATTTCTGCTAATTTATTTTAACCAAGAGTTAATAATTTGCTATTGAGTGGTTTTCTTATTTGGAACGTAGGTTAAAAATCACACTGTTATTTTTTATGATGGATAAATATGGTTTTCCTTATCTTTGTATCCAAGAACAAATAAATAATCCTAATGCCATGAAAGCTTTTCATTTACTTTTCAAGTTACTTTTCATTTGTTTACCGTTTGCGCTAAGTGCTCAGAACGATGTGAAAACCATGAACAAATGGTCGCTGGGTGTATCTATTGGTGCACACGACGGTATGGCCCCAAGCAGAGCCACAACACGTCTTTATCAAATCCATCATTATGGGATCAACGCAAGGTATATGTTTACCAACCGTGCAGGAATCCGTCTGGGGGTGAATTATGATTTCCTTGACTTCATTGATCGTCCTTACAACAGTTATTATGTAAGAACTTCATTGGAGGGGGTTATCAATGCAGGTGATATACTGCATTTTCCGCAAGTGATGCCTCGCATAGGGCTTTTGGTTCACGGAGGCTTCGGGTTTTCAAGCCTCTGGTCAAACAACAACCCCCGAATTGCCAATACCGAGTCATTGTCCAAACGTGCAGATGGCATGATCAATTTCACTTTCGGTGCAACTCCGCAGCTTAAGCTGAATGAAAGATGGTCCCTCAATGGTGATCTTTCATTCATTTTTCACGCACGTCAAAACAATCGGTTTGACATGCAGGCAGTTAACAAAAAGGGAGCGATTGACGGATATATGTTGAATCTAAGCATTGGTGTTTCGTATTATTTAGGTAAAAACAAGTCACATGCTGACTGGACTCCAACTGTTTATGGAGCTGCTGGTGCCGGGATGAAGGAATTGGATGAAATGAAAGCCGAGATCGCAGCATTGAAAGAGCAATCCCGCGATGATGACAAGGATGGGGTTCCAAACGCATTGGATGAAGAACCAAATACTCCTGCTGGAAGTTTTGTGAATTCGAAAGGTGCTGCAATTGCAGATAGAGATACCGACGGAATTGCGGATGCTTACGATGCTTGTCCGGAAGTTGCTGGTGCATACGCCACAAACGGTTGTCCGGACAGTGATAAGGATGGTGTTGCTGACTTAGAAGACCATTGTCCTCATACTCCCGGACTAATGTCAAACAGAGGTTGTCCGGCAGTAACGAAAGAAGTTCAGGATGTTATGACAAAAGCGCTTAAAGGTGTTGAGTTTGAATATTCAAAAAGTACTTTATTGAAAACATCTCTTCCGGTATTGGATGAGGTGGTTCGCGTAATGAAACAAAATCCGGATTACCGATTGGATATATCGGGCCATACGGACAATATTGGTGATGAAGCAAAAAACCTGATTCTTTCCGAAGAAAGAGCACAAACGGTTGCAACTTATCTTGTTTCGAAAGGGGTTGAGTTTGAACGAATCAATGCAAAGGGGTACGGTGAAGCAAAGCCAAAGACAACAAACGACTCACCGGAAGGTCAGGCACTAAACAGACGTGTTGAATTTGAGATTGTGTTTGAATAAGAGATAGTCAAAAAATAAAAAAAAACAGGAGTTCCAAAAGGATTCCTGTTTTTTTTGTGTAGTACAAACTGAAATCCGGGTGAATTACCAATCCGGCGCTGAATTCAGGAATCAAATTCGTTCATCAGTTTTTTTGCTACGATCTTGTCAATTGGAAAAGTAAGCAGTTCTTCTATTAATTCGCTGAGCTTCACCCAGTGGAGTTCTTCTTCTCCTGTTTGATTTTTCATGAGTTGATCCAGGCGATCCAAATCAGCGGTGATCCGGTAATAAACAGAAATTACCTGGTCTTTTTCGGAGAAAGCGGAGGTTTGGAAAAAATCAGTCAGATAAAACAGTTCACCGACCTCGATTTCCAGGTTAAACTCTTCCAGGAATTCCCGTTTCAGGCAGTCTATCATTCCTTCTCCGAATTCCAAACCACCACCGGGGAATTTAGTGAAATTCAGATCGCGGTACGATTCATCGGAAAGCAGTACTTCCTTTCGTTCATTGATACAAATACCGTATACGCGAATATTAAAACGGGTCATACTTATTTCTCCAGAACGGATAGAATGTTCGGTTTGAAATACAAGTCGGATTTCAATACTTTTCCGTCTTCCCGGTAGATCGGATTTCCGTCCGCGTCCAGTTTACTCATGTTGGAGCGTTGGATCTCGGCAAATACTTCAGCAATTTTATCCTGAAGACCGTGTTTCAGGATCGTTCCGCACAAAATGTACAACTGATCACCCAAAGCATCTGCAATTTCTACAATATCCCCATTTTTTGCAGCCTCCAGGTATTCTTCGTTTTCCTCTTTCATGAGATTGTAACGAAGCGTAATATCAGCTTCGGATAACTGCGCTGTTGGTTGGTAATTGTTCGAAATGTTGAACGCATTGTGAAAAGTTTCAACCGCTGAAATGGTTTCTTTGAGTGTCATTTTTTGTGTTTTGGCAAATATACTCAAATTGAAAATTGAAAATGGATAAATTGAAAAGACGCCCAATCACCGTAAATGAGCAAGATTTTTAGCCTTTGAAGAAATCAACCTTTTCAATTGTCAATTTCCACTTTTCAATTCAACGAAGGTCATCACGGGCCTGAAACCAACCATCGGATTTGCTTCCGTAAACTTTTTGGTGCTTTGATTGCGGATATCGTAACCCGGAGAATTCCAGTCTCCTCCAACAGCCAGGTTTTTTTCCTGGACCATTTCGGAAACGTTTCCATTTAAATGATAGATCCCAAATTCATTCGGCAGGTAGGATAAAACAGGCGCTGTTACATCTGCATATTCGGCTCCGTTTCCAATGTAATCAAAAGAAGTGGTTGCTAAGATGAGTTTTCCCGTAACAGTGTCTCTGGAAATACATCCTCCGTCGATTTGTAAAAAGTTAGCCATCATTTTTCCATTTGATGCTCTTATGTAGGGAGAGTTCCATGCGTAAGGTCTGTTGATGCTGCTTCCGTTCGCTGCACGAAGGAATTCTGTTCTTGTGGGTAAACGGAAAACAAGACTTTGGTTTTTGGTGTATTTGCGCCAAACCTGTGTCAGCCATTCACAATATTTTTCTGCCTGCTGACGGGTTATATTCACGACTGGATAGTCTTTATATGCTTTATGACTGAAATAGTTTTTGACATATTTATCTCCCTGAAAGTAGTTTGAATTCCATTTCGCAGAGTCAACCAAAGCCAAACGGTATTCATCCATTTTACCGGCCTTTTTCAAGTCACTTAAATATTCGTGGTAATTGAAATTAGAAACTTCCTTTTTGGATATGAAAAAACCTTCACAAGCAATAGTGTCATGGTCTGCAAGCGTTTTTCCGGGAGGGATATAGGAGAATGCGTCCTTCGTTGCATTTTTTAATCCCTGCAAATCCAAAATGGGTTTTCCGGGTTTTGAAAAAGAGAAGAATACAATCGTTGCAAGAATAAAAACAGGAATCAGGAAACTTTTCATAAGAGTAAATGTAGCTTTTATAAAGAAGGATTCATAAAGTTAGTTACAAAAAAACTCTCATCGGAATCTATCCCGGTTTCCGGCTCAACGGAAATTAGTGTTATCGCTTAAAATAAAAAAACTCCCACCAAAAATGATGAGAGTTCTCTTCGTAAATTATCTAAGGTTTAATGAAACAACTTTGTCAGATAGTAAATTCCAGCAGCAAGCAAACCTGAAACCGGAATCGTTAAGATCCATGCCCAAAGCAGGTTGATCGTAACTCCCCAGCGAACGGCGCTTAATCGTTTCGTTGCTCCAACTCCAATGATAGAACCGGTAATGGTATGTGTGGTAGAAACAGGAATTCCTAAATTGGATACGGTGAACAAAGTCAAAGCACCTGCTGTTTCGGCACAAACACCTTCCAGTGGAGTCACTTTCGTGATTTTGGTCCCCATGGTTTTTACAATTTTCCAGCCGCCCATCATGGTTCCCAAACCAATCATTAAGTAACAGGAGAATGCAATCCAACCCGGCATGGTTTCGGAGTTTACTTTATCTTTAAGCTTGTGACCATTCAGAAGTTTACCTTCTTTGTCCACATAATCTTCAAAGATTGCAGCCTCCATATATTCCTTATTCAATTTTTTTCCTTTAAAAATCACATCATGCGTTTTCGCATCGTAGAAATCTTCCCCTTTGGTATAGATCAAAATGTGATCTTCCTTTTCAATCTTTAATGAATCGATATTCCGGGTATACTCAGGCTTGAATTTTGCTTTTTTTCCTTCTGCATCTTCGAACTCAATCTGGAATACTTCTGAGATCTGGAACATTTTAGGAATATCTCCTACGATTTGTCCCTGGTCATTGCGTTGTGAGTTTGCGAATACCATCAATGCGGCACAAATAATTCCCATCACCTTTTGTGAATCCGCACCACCATGTCCTAAAGAGAAGGCCGCAGAAGAAAGTAACTGGAGTTTTTTGTACATATTGGACTCTTTCAGAGCAGTCTGACGTTTTCCATGAACCAATTGGTACCAGGTATAAGTAAGGATGAAGATAACGATCATTCCCATAACGATCCACATCATAACCGGCTTCACGTCCAAATACTCTACCATGTAATCCATAATAAAATAAGTTGCTGTTGAAAGGATTAGAATGGAGATCATCTTTTTGGCAAAACTTCTGCTTACCGTGATCATTGCAATAACAAAGGCAATGATACCCCCGATAAAAGGTGCCAGGAAGATAAAGATGGTCACTTTAATGATCTCTGCAGAAGCGATCACGTCGAATCCTGCGTGAGCAACTGCTGCACCTGCAAATCCACCGATTAAGGTATGGGAAGAAGAAGATGGAATCCCCAACCACCAGGTCAGGAGGTTCCAGATCATCGCAGCGATCAGTCCGGAAAGGATTACATATAAGTCAATAGCACTGTTGTCGACCGTTTTTGCAACTGTATTTCCAACACTCATGTCGAATACCCAGAAAGCAACTATGTTGAAAACTGCCGCCCAGACTACCGCCTGGAAAGGAGTCAATACCTTAGTGGAAACAACAGTAGCAATAGAGTTTGCAGCATCATGGAAACCGTTTACCAAATCAAATAATAAGGCAAGAATGATGATGGCAATTAATAATGAAAACATATCTTATGGGTTTACCAATGAATATTAAGCGTATTTTACAACGATAGATTCGATGACATTCCCTGCATCTTCACATTTGTCCGTAGCAACCTCCATAATTTGGTAGATCTCTCGTTTTTTGATCAGGCTCTTTGCATCAATATCCGAATCAAATAACTTTTCGATACTTAGATCAAAAATGTCATCCGCCTGGTTCTCAACATAATTAATCTTGATGACACACTCCACAATTTTTTGAGTGTTTTTCAAATTGCGAAGTTCTTTTACGGCTGCATTTACTGCTAAAACCGCATCGTGAATCGCATCGGCCATTTTCAGAATTCCGGAATCGTTCGGATCAACCTTATAGAAGTTGATTTTCTTAGCAGAAGCATAAATGTAATCTGCGATATCATCCAATGATGTAGCTAAGGCGTGAATGTCTTCCCGGTCAAAAGGAGTGATGAAATTCCTACCCAATTCAACAAAGATCTTGTGTGTCAAATCATCATTCTGATGCTCCAGATCTTCCATTTCTTTAATAATGGTTGCTCTCTTATTATAATCGGATTCGTTAACACATAATACCAATTTACCTGCGATTGCTTCCAGGTTCTGAGAAGCCTCTTCAAATAGAGAGTAAAACACTTTGTCTTTTGGTAAGAAAAACTTTAAAATTCCTGATGCCATTTGTTTAAACTTAATATTGATGGCGCAAATGTAGTCCTAGTTTATGGAGGATGTTTCGCGCAAAGTAAATGTTAACGAAATGGTAAAGTTGACCGATTTCACTAGCTGATTTGGTCTGTTTCATACAAAGTCTCAGTATTTGAGCCCTTTAAGATGATTTCAATGTTAAGTAAATGTTAAGTAATGGTTTTTTGCTTTGAAAGGAAGGGGGATTGAACAAGCGGATTGAATCGATAAACTTGATGAAAAAAGCCCCAATGTTAACTCAGTATTAAAAATGTTATCAAAAAATTAAACTATTATTTGTTGTGAGTTAATTCAGTGTGAAGCCATTAGTTTTGTCCCCGAATTTAAAAAACAATGATGTTAAGATATTTTACCACATTAATCCTTTTAGGGGTGATTTTTTCAAACTCGGCAAGTGCAAACACTAACCTGGAAGCTGGAGACAGTTCTTTTTTTGGAGTCAATTCAATTTTTAAATTGCGTGACTCTGCAAGAATTGTTAAAAGTAAAAGTTGGTACGACAAGTTTGCAATTAGAGGATATGGTCAGGTTCGATACAACCGGTTACTTGAAACCAATCCCGAGTTAAAGTGTGAACAATGTGATAAATCATGGGGTGAAAATGGCGGGTTTTTTATACGACGATTACGAATTATTTTTTTCGGTCAAATTAGTCAGCGAGTATATTTTTACATCCAGCCTGATTTTGCTTCCAGTGTAGGAAGTTCGAACCATATTGGGCAATTGAGAGATGCTTATTTTGATATTGGAATCGATAAGGACAACGTCTATCGTTTTAGGATCGGACAAAGTAAGGTTCCTTTCGGATTCGAGAATATGCAGTCCAGTCAAAACAGATTAACATTGGATAGAAATGATGCATTGAATAGTGCAGTATCTAATGAACGTGATTTAGGTGTGTTTTTTTATTGGGCTCCTAAAAAGAGACGAGAACTTTTCAGTTCCTTGGTGAATGAAGGGTTAAAAGGAAGCGGAGATTATGGTGTAGGAGCGATCGGAGTGTATAACGGTCAAACAGCGAATCAAAGCGAACGCAATAAAACACCTCATGTGGTAGGAAGGTTTTCTTATCCGTTCAGAGTGAAACAACAAATTTTTGAAATGGGTATTCAGGCTTATACCGGAAAATTTGTTCTTTTAAGTACGAGTTCAGGAGTTAAAAAAAATGCGAAAAGCGAGTATAAGGATGAGCGAATTGCTGCAACGCTTGTAATGTATCCCAAGCCTTTTGGAATTCAGGCAGAGTATAATATTGGAACCGGACCTGAATTTAATAAGTTCAATGATTCCATTGAAAATCAGAAATTAAGCGGAGGGTATGTCTTACTGAATTATCAGCTTAAATTTAAAGAACAATTATTCATTCCTTTCATAAAAGCACAGTATTATGACGGAGGAAAAAAACATGAGTTGGATGCAAGGAGTTACCGTGTTCAAGAGTATGAATTTGGAATAGAGTGGCAAATGAATAAATACTTTGAATTTGTAGTGATGTATACTATTTCGAAAAGAAGATTTGAAGATTTCGTGCTAAGAGATAATCATCAATATGGTCAGCTACTGAGACTACAGGCACAGTTTAGCTTTTAAACATTGAATTCATCTCTGATACCTTTACGGTCTGAATGTAATAATCACCGATCTTTTTATGCTGTTTACTCTGTGACAAGAATTGTGTGATCTTCCAGGTTGAATTAGGAATCTAAAGTAAGTTCAAAATGCTAGCGCTAAACTGCAGCATCGGCAAAGAGTTCATGAGTTAAAACGGTTCCAAAAGTTAGTAAAGTGAAAAGTGATTTTTTATTGAACATTTGAACATTTGAACATTTGAACATTTGAACATTTGAACATTTCTTCTATTTATCCCCTCTGAATTTATATCCGATTCCTTTAACAGTCTGGATGTAATCATCACCGATCTTTTCCCGCAGTTTTCGAACGTGGACATCAATGGTCCGGTCTCCGACAATAATATCGGTGCCCCAAACACGCTCCAGGATAACGTCTCTTTCAAAAACCACTTCCGGACGGGATGCTAAAAGGGAAAGCAATTCAAATTCTTTTTTAGGAAGATGAAGTGTTTCACCATTTTTTATAACCAAATATTTTTCACGATTGATGACCAAATCAGGAGTTCCGGAGGGTTTTGCCTGAACAGCTTCCTTGCGTCTTAGTAAAGCATGGACCCGGCTGATCAAAACGCGCGGCTTGATCGGTTTTGAAATGTAATCATCTGCTCCTGCATCTAATCCGGCAATCTGGCTGTAATCTTCATTCCTGGCCGTTAGAAAACAGATCAATACGTTTTCAAGTCCCGGAGTATTTCGGATTTGCTCGCAGACTTCGATTCCGTCCATTCCCGGCATCATGACATCTAAAATCACCAAATCAGGTTTTTCTTCTTTACAAAGATGAATCCCGACTTGACCATTCTCCGCCAAAAACACTTTGAAGCCTTCCTTCTTCAGATTATATCCAAGGATTTCACGGATATCTTCTTCATCATCAACTATTAAAATCTTATCCATTTTCAATGAGTTCCAGATTCATATCAAAGGTAAGAAAGTATTTGGAGTAGGCTGATTATTCCGCAATTATATTGCAGGAACTAAAACGAGATAGTTAAAACCAGCCTTGAATCAGGTACTTGAATCAAAAAGGGTGAAAAATCCGTTCATCAATCATTTGATCCATTCAACATGAAAAAGAATAGCTTTTTTTCATCAAAAAAAACTCCTTTCTTGGAATCTTAAATCGATCAACTACCCGGGTAATAATTATTTCATCGGCTGTATTTGTTGATTAATCTGTTCAATTTTAGAATTAATTGACTGATCAGTGAATTATTTAACGCCAGGTGTATGCATTCGTTTAATCCATTCTTTAAATCCTTTATTTGTCCTTTTTTGTACGTCTCTGAAAAAATTGAAAAACCAATGATATAATGGCTTATCTTTGCTGCAGTAGTAGTAGGTTAGGTTGATTAGTGTGATAAGAGCTTGAGACGCCCGTCT
>CAMLDR010000158.1 GCA_946478775.1 uncultured Flavobacteriales bacterium | reverse complement strand
TGCTCTAAAAACGATAGGAGGATTTAAAACGGAAGAGCGTTTTTATATTCAGGATACCCTTCAACGTTTAAGATTCTATGAACGGAACTCTGATTACAGGCAGTATGCGATTGATTTCCTGAAAAATAATGATTCCGCATTTGTATTGGTCGAAACATTTGTAGAAGACACGTTCAATTTACGTTCTTACATTTTCGGCATCAGCGGAAATTTCAATCAAGACACGGTACTCACAAGACTCGTTAGTTTGATAGAAAACGATCCCGAAGCAGTTCAATCCCTGAATGGCCCATTTGTTTTAAGCACTCCGGAGTATCAAGAAAAAGGAAATTATCAAAATGGTAAACAAGATGGAGTAATCCAGATTAATCATTCTGATGCTGAACTATTGGAGTTCGTAACTTATCAAAACGATTCGGTCACCAATTACTTCTATTCTAAATCACCATCTTCTGAACCTTATTCAGGTTCCTTTATTTCTGCAATTAACGGAGAAAAGATCTCTGTGAAAAACGGCTTGCGTCATGGCTGGTCCGTAGAATACGATTCTTCGGGAAAAGAAAGCCGGAGAACCAAATACAAGAATGGTGTTTTGAAAAAGATCGTTGAGCACTAATGCAAATCGTCTTCTAATTAATCTTTATTTTCAGCGGAATTCCTAAAAATTCGCTCAAAGTCCGGTTCCTGAATATATTTCTCATAAAACCAGTTGTAATGAAATACACAGCCATCGGTTATTCCTCCTGAAAGTTCAATTAAATCAATGGTACAAAGCCGAATCCCTGCATTTGTCAGATTACAATTCACAAATTTCGAACGTTTCAAGTCACAGCAGTAAAAATCCGTATTGCTTAAATTTGTTCCTTCGAAATTGACATTGAAATCGCATTGATCAAAAATACAATCAGACAAATCTTTATTCCGAAATGCTTCCGGTTCATTGAATTCCTGGTTGCAGAAAACGCGTCTTTCTTTGGCGTACTCTTCGAAAAAAACAGCGGCACTCATTTTGTCCGGAGCAAGACGTTTCCATTTTGCAGTTCGGGTATCTGTTTCAAGTACACCGTTTACCAGAGCAATCGGATTTCCGGGTTCGTTGTATTTCCATCCCAGCTGAATCCCTTCCCTGATCAATGGTTCAATCATTTTCGGAGTCACGCTTTTCGGAGAATTGTTGATATAACCACCATAAGCCCTTGTGAATCCTACAAAAACAAACAATACCTGTCCACCGGAAATATGTTGCACCGGAATTGGAATCTGCGTGTTATGATCTTCTTCATGCGATACTTTTTTACGGATTTTCCAGAGAAAAACTTCTCCGTTGACCGTTATTTTCCGCATTCCTTTTAATGAAATAGCCATCGTTGAATATTAGGATTGCATGTGTTTCCAAATCAACTCCTTGATTTCCGGCAATACTTCACTCGTTTTTTTCCGAATGCTGAGTTTTCTTTTTTTCCCTTTGAGTAATTCCGTAAAGTTATTCTCTTCAATATTTACTTCCACAACGGTTGCTCCGTATTTTAATGCGGTTTCTGTAATCGCAAGCGGTAATGAAGTGGCTCCGGAAGTTCCAAGAATAAATAAAACCCCACTGTTCTTGGCGACTTTCAATGAACTGAATTTTTTGTGCGTTTTCTCGTCGTAATATTCATCAAACCACAATACGTTTGGCCTAAGCCAGCCCTCGCAGTCAGGACATTTCAGTAATTCAATCTCCCCAGTAGTCAGTTCCTCCTCTTTATCTTTCGATTTCAATCCTTCAGGCAAGGGTAAAATTCCTTTGCATCCCGCAGCACATTTCACTTCCCGGATGTTTCCATGGATTTCATACATTCGCTCATTTCCTGCGCTAATGTGCAAGCCATCAATATTCTGTGTAATCAGGTGAAAACGGTCCTTCAACACCGATTCGATTTCTGCCAGATCTTTATGGCTTTGATTCGGTTGTGCCTGCTCAAACATTTTCTTCCGAAATAAAGTATATTGCCACACTTCTTCCGGCTCTTCCAAAAAGTGTTTGAATGTTCCAAATTCCTCCGGACGGTAATTTTTCGTGCCTTTGATCCAGATTCCGTCACTTCCACGATAAGTAGGAATTCCGCTATCGGCAGAAAGTCCTGCCCCGGTGAGAAATGTAAACCCGTTGCGGTGTTTTTTCGCCGCTACTTCGGCTATTATTTGTTCCAGTTCGTTCATTGTTTGAGTTGATTTCAGGAATTAGGATAATAAGATCGCGGGAGTTAAAATACTGATTAATAAATAAACTCGAAGCTGCTTATTCGATTCTCCTGAAATTTCATTGCCGATTCAGGTTATCGTCACCATTTCACAATCACCATCCCACTCATCCGGATCTTTGTATTTGAGGATCAGTTTCTCCCCGTTTTCAAACTCAAGCGCAATTTCGTTGTCTTTGCAGTAAGCTGATCGGAGGATCTGATCTTTTACCTCAAATTTCTCTGCATAATCGTGGTACGTGTATGCATCGTCGTCGGTATCGATCTCGCCCCAGTTTTCCCAAACGCCAAAACAAGATTCCAGGAAATACTGCGACCAGCTGATTCCTTCCATTTTGATGTAAATCAGAATGGGGCCGCGCTCCGGGTTCTCAGCGTCTTCCACACCGATCAATTGCTCCAGTTTCTTTCCTGCGGCGCTTTTTACTTTAAAGTTGATATCCTGGAACATGCGTCCTGCGGCGGTTTGTTTTGACATATTATTCAAATTAAAAAAGGGGCTTCGACTCCGCTCAACCCCTTTTTGAACGGAATACATCCATTTCCCGCGGTGACTGAGCGGAGTCGAAGTCACACTATGCATATTTACTCTTAGAATCATACGTTTCGATCACTTTGATCATTTCATCCAATTGTTTTCTTCCAAAATTCGGAATTTCACTGTAATTAGCAATTTTTACGTAGGAATCGACATCTTTATTCGCTTTGATGGTTTTGATTTCTTCTTTCAACGCATCGAATTCCTTTTTGCCTTCCAGCTGGATATACAAATTGGTGTAAATGGTGTAGGTGCCGATATTAAGCTGATCAAAATGTAGCGCGAATAGTGCCAGGTAATGATTGAAATAGCCCTTCGGATACCTTTCTTCCAATTTCTCTGCAATGACACTTTCGAACTGGAAGTGATACTCCGCAGCCAGGCACTCGAAAATATGATTTGGGAAAAAGAAGATGAAATGCTTCAATTTCGTTGCTTTCAACGACTCATTGACAATCACTTTACTAGCAGGAAAATCATTTCTCCAGTTAGAATTCGGCAATTCATAAAATTTGCCCCAGGGAAGTTCCTCATTTTTGAATCTGAATTTACCCTGCGCATATTCCTCCTGGCTGATTGGTTCCAGGTTATAAGCGTAAACCTCCTGGAATTTTAGAATTCCCTTGTCCCCTTCGTCAATGTGCGAAAACTGAAGGTGACTTAAGTTAAACTTTAAATCAACTCTATTTTCTTCCACAGAAACAATAGGTTCTATTTCCGATTCGGCTGCACTCCAATTTTTATTTCCTTTGATGTATTTCACGTCATTAAATTTAGGCTAAGTTAAGTTGAAAAACTGATCAGGCTTCTCTTGGCAATTTTCGTCGCATGGCAATTGCTGTAATCAAAGTAAACAAAATTCCCATCGGAAGGATTTCCATGTAGGTCATGGCAGCTTTAAAGAAAGGGTTTTGGTACTGGATCATAAATTCCTCCATTTCAGCATCTTGCTTAGCGATAAATGCTTCGCTCGCACCACTTTCAACCAACTGATCATGCATGGATTTCGTATAGGATTCCATTACCCGGGAATCTGTAGCATAATCGTAGACCATCCAGTTTACCACATAAATGGTAGATGCCAGCAAAGTAATCAAAATTCCTACTTTGAACGCTTTCCCAAAAGTGATTACTCCGCCGTTGTATTTATCGCGGTAATTTTTTACTCCGACAACCAGGAAAATATTCGCAATAAACATGGATGTGTAACCAAGGACCATTCCCAAAGTCATATCCAGTCCGTGCGAGAAAATCACCATCGCAATCAACACCCAGGCAGCTGTTATCAAACCACCGATACTTCCATAAATCAATACATTTCTTTTCATTTGAGTAAATTTATAAGTTATCGATCTGCTGATGCAGATCACATTATCAGAAGCAATGCTTCTTCTTATTTCGACAAAAGTGAGGTGCCCCGGGCTTTCAGCGCTCATACTTTCGGGTGATTTTCGGTTTATAACGGAATAATCCCTAATCGCTTTGCTGCCTCAACGGCTTGTGTGCGCCTGTTAACTTCCAGTTTTTCAAAGAGTTTGGAACTGTGTGTTTTGATCGTGTTCAAAGAGACAAATAACCGTTCTGCAATTTCATTGTTACTAAACCCTTGTGCAATGAGTTCCAATACTTCCAGTTCGCGTTTGCTGATCCCTAATTCTAGCAGAACTTTTTCATTCCGCTCAAAGTTCTCAGAGGAAGCAGAAACATAGACGGTTTTTTCAACCAAAACGGTTTTGGGTTTCGTCAATTGTTTTGCGACCCAAATGCCCAAAACCAGAAATACAATAGCAATCGCCGAAACATACAATTCAGTTGCATGGCTAATGACCAATAATCGGAATTCCAGCCAGCGCATCAGAAATAAAAGCGCAGCCAGTGAAACTCCGTAGAGCAGGATTAATTTGTAAGACTTGAACAAATTGCGAAGCATCTTCCCTGTTTAGGGGCAAAGATAGCTGAAATGCATATAACTTATTTTGGCGAATGTGCTATTTCTGTGCAACTCCGTAAGCGATGTATTTCCAACCGGCCGGGCTAACGTGGTTCCAAAACAGCCGATCTCCTGTTGCCAAAAAACGGCGCTGACCTTCACTTCTTCCCATTGTCCCCAGGAATCCGGTAGTTTTCATTTCGTAATCTGAAAAAACGCTCAGGCATTCCTTCATTTCGTCTACTGACAAATAACGCCAGGTACTTCCCCAGTTTACGTATCTTTTTCTCAGTTTTTGATGAAGTGGTGAGCCAACGAGGTTTTCTGCAAACAACAGTTTTCCTCCTGGCTTTAAAGCTTTGTGAATCTCGCGAAAAACCTTTTTTTGAATTTCAAAGTTATTCCCTCGTCCTATTCCACCGATGATCGATTTGAAAACAATGACATCGAACTGATTCTCATAAGGAATATTGGAAGCATCGATATCTTCATAGTCAATATAAGCTGTGACCTTGTATTCCTTGTGCAATTTTTCTGCAGTTTGCTGCACATCTGTGGCGTAATCCGAACAAAGTGTTTTCTTTCCTTTTAAAGCAAGCCAAAGTGATAAACCTCCTTCACGTCCTCCCAGTTCCAGTCCATTTTCCACACCATTCCAATCCACTTTTTTTTCCCAAAAGAAAAGTGCTTTGGACCAGGATTTAACATCCCACTGGATAATTTTCTTTAATAAATCGGGATCTGTCATTTGGGTATTTTTTTAGCTGTTTATCCTCTAAAATCAATTAACTCTTTAGCAATTGATTCCGTATGGTTTATTTTCAGGAAACTAAGATAGAAAATAATTGAGAACTTCGTCTGAATGGTTGTGAAGTGAGTTCAAAAGTTCTATTCAAATGACGCCACTTCGCGGTTCAGATAAACCGAAAAACACTGCTCTTCGAGAATATCCGGAATGTGATTAAGAATAAAAACTCCAAATGTTCCGTAATCGTTGAGTTACAAAATCAGGGATTGGGCCGGAAGCTTTAACCCGTGTTCCTCCGTCCGTATTTTTTACCACATAAATCAATCCCGATTTCAGCCTGTTTTCTCTTGCGACGTCCTCGCAATCGGTCAAAAACCGCTTATCCGGTGCGCCTTTCACCTGTTTCACCCGACCATTGTCAATTTCAATCATTAGTAAGGTCGAAGCGTTTAGCCTGAGAAGGATTTTCTTTAGATTTAGAGTTAGTGCTGCCATTTCACGAAAATTCAAGCTGATTTACTTCAATGCGAAACATACTTTAATCCGATAATGGATGAGATCAGTGTGATGATGAAGAATATTTTCCAAAAACTGACCGGATCCCTGAAAATAAAAATCCCGACCAAAACAGTTCCAACTGCGCCAATTCCCGTCCAAACGGCATAGGCTGTTCCAATTGGAAGTGTTTGAACTGCTTTCATCAGCAGCAACATACTGATCGTTAACGAAACGAAGAAACCTGCATACCACCAATAAACGGCAGTTCCGGTAGAAACCCTGGCTTTCTCCAGGCAGGATGCAAAGGCCACTTCAAAGAGTCCTGCTATGATTAAAATTATCCAATTCATTCTTTCAAGTTCAAAAGTTACAAATCGTTCAAAAAACTAACTAGTTAACCATTAAAGTTTTGAGCAGAAACATTGCTTATTAAACAAACAACAAAATCAATGTCAGAACTAATCCAGCCAATGAATACAGCAAACCGGTCTTAAATACCTTAGTTTTGGGTAAATACATCCAAAAAGCGGACAGAACGAAGAACAAAAGTGATACTCCGAAGAAAATATTGAGCCAATAAAGCGGATCGTCTGTGCTTGCCTTGTGCAGATGAGTCATCTTATCCAGGATGTAAGGAAGTTCTTTCGACGTAATGTGTGCAACCCCGGTTTTCCGGTTGTAATCCCCGTTCCTGAAATACACCATGTCGCCTTCTTCCCGCTCGAACTGGTATTTGCGCATTTCCAGTGCTTTCCCAATGTTCTCATTTTTGATATTCGGTTCAATTTTGATCGTCTCGGTATGAGCGCTTTTCAAAAAATCGGTGTCGCGGAAGATCAATACAATTCCGCTGATCGCATAAACAGCCATGATTCCGGCCAGGAAAAAACCCAGGTACCGGTGAAGGACACGCATGGAAGGTTTAGAATTATTCATGTGGCAAAATTAGTGATTTCCCGCAGAAAATTATGAAAACGGCAGGGACGCGATGCGTCGCGTCCCTGCATATTTTACAAATTATATTTTGCGGTAACTATTTTATTGTAATAACGGGGTTAATTTATCCTGCAGATACATGGACCATCCGCGTGAACAGGAATCGTAACATGCTGTTTCGGGAGTCAAACCCTGATGTGTAAATGTCAGTTCGGTTTTTCCGTCTTTCTCCGAGATGTCGAAAATCACTTTCGTACCAACCCATTCGTCCTTTTCTTCAATAAAACTCAATTCACCTTCAGTAATCAGCCAAACAATTCGTTGATTTGGAATCACTTCAATGAGTTTTTGCCTGGAGTAATGCGCTCCGTCACCTGCTCTGAAACTGAACTCATCATTCAATTCTTTTGTTTCTCCGGTAAATTCTTCGGAATAAAGTCCGGACCACCAGGAACGTACATCCTGAACGGTTTTGAATACGTGTTCGGGTGTTCGGTCCGAACTTATTTTAACTGTAAAATCTTTCATAACTATTTTATTAAAACCAATTGCCCCGTGTGATAAGCCAGATGCGTCGTTCTGGTTAAAATGATATTCAACTTATTGCGATGGGGTTCTTTGGCAAAATCTTCCACGGATACAGCCGTATGTCTTTCAAACCAGTCCTCCGCCTTCAAGGTATCCATTTGCTCTTTCAAATAACTTGTTTGTTTCTCCCAGATCGAACGCAGTTCCTGTGCAGAAGGAATTTCGCCAACTGTTTTATCCGGTGATTCGATAAAAATGGTACTTAATTCAGGGTAGTGCTTCTCTCCGAAATTCAATAATGGAAGCATACTGTCATGAACCACGATCAAATGCCCCAATAAGTAAATCCCTCTGTTCTTTCCCGGTGAAATTTCTCTTTGTAACTGATCGTCTGACAAAGCCTTTAAAAGGTTATTGCAATTCAGGATTGATCCTTCCCACCTGTCGATAATCAGTTTAACCATTGTTTGTGTTGTGTTCATCTCTTAGTTTTAGTTTGTTACTTTTTCATTTTACAGGCAAATTTAGCTTACCGGTCCGAAATCAGAAAGGTGTAAAAAAGACAATCTAACGGGTTGATTTGGACATTTCAATAGCTTACTTTTGTAAAAAACACTCCATGAAGCATTTGACTATTATCGTTCCCGAAGGAGAAAACAATTTAAGCAGTATTGTTGGTACATACAAGCTGTTTTCAAGGGCAAATGCATTTTGGATGGAAAAAGGTCATGAAGCAATCTTCCGAATTCAGCTTGCAGGGCTTTCAGAGCAGGTAGATTTCTATGACGGATTGTTTTCCGTAAAACCGCACACCTCCGTTTCAGCTATTTCAAAAACCGATCTGATCATTATTCCTTCCCTGAACCACAATTACACACATGCGTTGCAATTGAACGAAGCACTGATTCCCTGGATTCAACATCAACGCAGAAGAGGAGCAGAAATAGCAAGCATCTGTACAGGAGGATTCCTACTTGCCGCTTCCGGGATGCTGGACGGAAAAAGCTGTTCTACTCATTGGAGTGCGGCTGAAGATTTCAGAAGCTTATTTCCGAATGTAAAACTGCAAACAGATCAATTGATCACAGACGAAAAGGGAATTTACACCAACGGAGGCGCTTATTCATTCCTGAACCTGATCATTTATCTGATTGAAAAGTACTTTGACAGGCAAACGGCTATTTATTGCTCCAAGGTATTTCAAATAGAACCGGATAGGAAAAGTCAATCTGCATTTACGATTTTCAGGGGGCAAAAACAACATGACGACGAGCTTGTAAAGCAGGTTCAGATCTACCTGGAACAAAACTTTCACGAAAAGATCTCTGTGGAAGAATTATCTTCCCGTTTTTCGGTTGGAAGAAGGAATTTCGACCGCAGATTTATTAAAGCAACCGGGAATACACCGATCGAATACCTTCAGCGTGTGAAAGTAGAGTCTGCCAAAAAAGGATTGGAAACAAGCCGGAAAACGGTTAGTGAGATCATGTATGAAGTAGGCTATTCCGATTTAAAAGCCTTTCGTGAAGTCTTTCGAAAGTTTACGGGAATGTCCCCCGTGGAATACAAAGGCCGATACAACAGAGATACCGCTTTTTGAAAAAAGAGTTGGGAAATCCGTTAACCAACGGAATTCCCCCTCTTTCAATTAAAACTCTTCATCGATCAATTCTCTGCTCAGCATGGCTCCTGTCAGTGTTCCTGCAGCAACGGCATTCGCAACCGAGCGCATGGGAGTTACATTGTCCCCGCAGGCATACACTCCGGCAACACTTGTTTTTTGGAAAGGATCTATCTCTATGAAACCCAACTCTGTCATAACACAACCCAACTTTTCAGGAAGATCGGAATGCTGTTTAAACGGCAGTTTTGCATACATCGCTTTTAATTGAACTGTACTTCCATCTTTAAAATGAACTTGTTCCAGATAACCGTTTGTATGTTCAAAGGCTTCTATTTCCAGTTCGTTTATGTCAATTCCATTTGCTTTCAGCCTGGAAGTTTGTTTTGATGTCAATGTCGATGTCCCGTTAGTGAACAAAGTCAGTTCTTTTGTCCAGTTGCTGATCAATTTGGAAAACTCAAACCCCATCTCACCATTTGCAAGGATCCCGGTTTTTTCGTTTCGAACTTCGTATCCGTGGCAATACGGACAATGGATCATGGAAATTCCCCAGCAAGCAGCAGCCCCCTTGATTTCGGGCATGATATCCCGAACACCTAGATCGGAAGAGCGTCGTGTAGGGAAAGAGTGTAGAT
>CAMLDR010000157.1 GCA_946478775.1 uncultured Flavobacteriales bacterium | reverse complement strand
GCAGACGTTTGTCACCTGAACTTACACAAAACATTTGCCATTCCTCACGGAGGTGGAGGCCCGGGAATGGGACCAATCGGAGTGGCAGCGCATTTGGCTCCTTTCTTACCAAGTAACCCGGTAATTGCAGCTGGTGGTTCAACGCCAATTCACGCAGTTTCTGCAGCACCATACGGAAGCGCCTTGATTTTGTTGATCTCTTACGGGTACATCAAAATGCTGGGAGCGGAAGGTTTGAGAGAATCTACAGAAATAGCAATCTTGAATGCGAATTACATTGCTGCGAAATTGAAAGGACATTACGATGTATTGTATGCCGGTAAAAACGGTACAGTAGCTCACGAAATGATTTTAGATTGCCGCGAATTCAAGAAAACGGCCGACGTAGAAGTTGCCGATATGGCAAAACGTTTGATAGACTTCAATTTCCACGCACCAACGGTTTCATTCCCGGTAGCAGGAACACTGATGGTTGAGCCCACAGAATCGGAAGACAAAGAAGAACTGGACCGTTTCATCGAAGCAATGATCAAGATTCGTCAAGAAATTGCTGACATTGAAAGCGGAAAAGCCGACAAAGAAAATAACTTGTTGAAAAACGCTCCGCACACCGCAGATTGCATCATCAATCAGGAATGGAATTACCCATATTCTCCGCAGGAAGCAGCTTACCCGGTTGCTTATTTGAAAGAGTGGAAATACTGGGTTCCGGTTCGCCGTGTAGACAACGCTTACGGAGACAGAAACTTAGTGTGTTCTTGTCCGAGCGTGGAGAGCTATATGCACGTGGAGGCTTAAATTTAATTTTATATCTTTGATCCGGTTATCACTTATTTATAAGGTTGGTAACCGGATTTTTTATTGAACAAATCACCTGAATATGATATCAAAAGTCTTTTTTTCCATAGCAGTAATAGTTATTACCTTCAATTTCTGCTTTTCTCAAGCAATCACCGATGATCCGAGTTTTAGTTATACCAGTGCGTTAAATCAGGATTATTGGATCACTTCCGCGATTAAAAAAGATAACAAATCCCAAATCATACTTCTTGGAGGGAGCAATGGTATCGCCAAAATTGATTCTTTGGGTAAGAAAATCAATTCTTTTTACCAGGGTACTTTCCAGTATGATGTGTACAATTCTATGAAAGGACTTTTGGAAACTTCTGATTCAAAAATCATTGCCTTTGGGTGTTTTCCTGGTTATCAGGGTCATTCATCCGGAAGCATGGTGAGAGTTCTTCCAAACGGAATGGTAGATCCATCATTTGTATCTCCGATTTCAGGGAATAGTTCACACGTGAAAGCCGTTGCTGAACTACCTGGCGGAAAATATATTTGTAGTATGGGAGGGGCAAGCTCAACTACCTTGATTACGCGATTAAACAATGGTGGTTCTTTTGATCCTGGTTTTGTATCCCCATTTAGTGGGAGTTTACAAAATGTTGCAGAATTTATTGTTCAGGCAGATAGTTCGATATTGGTTGTTTTTGAGAATTTTATTCAAAAAATAAATTACGACGGAACGATAGACAATTCATTTAATTCTTCTACTGTTGGACCACAAGGAAGCTCCGGTTATAGTGACAGTGAGGTTTTGGACGATGGTAAAATTCTATTTCTTTCCAATAACAAAGTATATCGGCTTTTAGCAAATGGAGTAGTTGATAATACTTTTACACCTATAGTAATACCAACCTCTGAATTCATCGCAAAAAGAATTGTACGAACCAATGATAATAAGATTTATGTTTATGGGCGTCGGGATTATTTAGCAACAGCATCTTCCGTATTGGTAAAACGGTTTCATCTGAACGGAACAATTGACAATACTTTTAATTTGGGCCAGGGATTCAATCACGAATACAATTCGGAGGAGGCGAATGCATTACTTTCATTCGATGATGGTACCCTCTCAATATCAGGCTCATTTAATGGGTTGAATAATGTTTCTGCGGCTAGTATCGTTATGCTTACCAATTCCGGATCACCTCTCTGGATGCACAAGATAGGAACAGGATTGCTTAATCACCGGGCATACACCATGCATGTTGATGCGAGCAATCATATTTTTGTAGGTGGCGATTTCGACACTTACAATGGATTAAGCAGAAACAAGATTGCAAAATTAGACCGTTCCGGGCATACTGATTATTCGTTTAATCCCGGGACAGGATTCAATGCTGATGTGAGAGACATTTTAACGCAAACAGATGGAAAAATCATTGTATGTGGTCAATTTACTTCATACAATGGCACAAGTGTTCAAAATATAGTACGACTAAATCCCAATGGTACCATTGATAATTCTTTTAGTGCAGGGACCGGTTTTTCAGGGTTCCAGGTTTATGCTTTGGGCATCCAATCCGATGGCAAAATCATTGTAGCTGGAGATTTTGGCACCTACAATAACATATCGGTTGCAAGAATAATCCGTTTGTTGCCAGATGGTTCCCTGGACCCAACATTTACACCGTCATCCGGACCGAATAATGCTGTTTTAGATTTAATTGTAAAACCCAATGATGAAATCCTGATCTGTGGAAAATTTGGCACTTATGCCGGAACACTGAGGGCAAGAATCGCACTTTTGAACAGTAATGGAGTTTTGGATAATTCATTTGTACCGGCAGGTGCATATGCACACTATGATACAAGAGCAATGGCTATTCAGCCAGATGGAAAAATTGTTGTGGGCGGGGATCTTGGTTCTTTCACTGATAACCAAGATCGTAGAGTTGGAAGATTAAACCCCAATGGCTCAACGGATTCGACTTTTGTTTCGAATGCCTTCATGTATAATTTTCCTGAATCAATTGGCATTTTACAAAATGGAAGAATAGTTATCGGCTCAGGAACAGTTGCGATCGTTGAAAGTAATGGCAGCCAGGTAGCATATCAGAATTTAGATCTTACAATGGCTGGTGCAAGTGTAAACGACATTTATGTCAATCCCTCCGGGAACCCGATTTTGGTAGGCAGGTTTGTTCTGGCCCCTTCAAAATTTGGAATTTCAAGATTAAAGTTGGCTCCAGCCATTCAACAGACAGAACAAGTGTTTTCATGTGGTCCTTTTACCTGGATAAACGGAATTACCTATACAACAAGCACCAATACTCCGCAATATACTTTTACGAATGAAGATGGTGTTGACTCAATTGTATCTCTGAATCTTACCATTGGTTCTTCGTCAACAACCGATATTCAAATCGCTTGTGATTCTTTGATTTGGATTGACGGAATTACCTATACTTCAACAACAACAGCACCGACCTTTACTTTACAAAGTGCGGCCGGCTGTGATTCGATCATCACATTGAACCTGACGATTGCACTTCCTTCTTCGGGATCTGAAATGCAAACAGCCTGTGCATCTTTCACCTGGCCTATAAACGGACAAACTTACACTTCTTCCGGTCAATATATCGACACCATTCCAAATGCAGCAGGCTGTGATTCCATCATTACTTTGGATCTGACAATTATCCAATCATCCCAGCCTTTAACCATCGAAAACTCCTTCTCCATGCCCTCAGATGCCAATTCATGTACAGGCGAAGCAGCTATTACCCTTTCCGGAAACGCAGATTTCGAATTGGACTTCGATAACGGTTCGCAACTAATCACTTCAAGCGGATATTCTTTGGTGACAAATCTATGTCCTGGAGTGCATGACTTGCACGTAACCGACAATTGCGGTGACACCCTTTCCACCACCATCGTCATTCCGGTCGATTCAAACTACGTCTTCAATAATCCATTCATCGATTCCCTGGCGCAGGATTCCCTTGGAGTAACGCTAACAAATTGTGACATTTATTACGCAGGAATTGACACGGCTTACATCGATTCGATCTGGGCAACCGGAAATACCGTGAACGTGATCTGGAATATCGTTGATTCCAACGGCTCCAATTTCGATACGACAAGTTACGTTCTGAACAACGGAAACGGAGTTTACTGGCTGCAGTTGAGTGTTTTCTGTCCGTTTAAATCGGTTGGAGAATATTTTACGGTAACGGAAGCGATCTATTTCAACAACGGCTCGGTATCCACAGCCGGTTTATTCGACATCGGAAAGGATTTATTCGAGATTTATCCGAACCCAACCAATGATCAGGTCCACATCTCTTTCTCCGGTTCAGAGGCTGAACTAACAGTTTACGATGTGCAGGGGAAAGTGGTGTTGAAAGACCGAATTCAAAATAATGGAATTGTTTCTCTTGAGAACTTTGAGCGCGGGGTTTACCTGTTTGATTTCAAAAATTCAAACGCACACAGCGTTCAACGTGTGGTGAAGCAGTAAAAATCAACGATACACAAAAATTCGCTCGTGAATTTGCGGGCGGATTTTTGTATTTTTGCAGCATCCATTTACCTCCATTGATGAAAATCTTAATTATAGACGATGAAAAACTGGCGCGGGAAAATTGCCTGTTGGTATTAGCCCGAACCGGTATCGATAATCTCACGATTCGTGAAGCGGATAGTGTTCCGTCGGCTTTACAGGCAATTGATGAGTTCAATCCGGATTTATTATTGCTGGATATTCAGCTTCACGATAAAACAGGATTTGATATTTTGCAAACAATTGCACCCCGCTATATTCCAACGATTTTCATTACGGCCTATAATGATTTTGCATTGAAAGCATTCCAGGTATCTGCCCTGGATTATTTGCTGAAACCTTTTGATCCGTCAGATTTAACGGCTGCATTATTGAAAGCAAACAAACACATTCAGAACAATAAGATCCTGGAACAATTGGATGTTTTTAGTCAGCAGTTTAAAAGCAATGAGCCAAAACGAATGGTGCTGAATACCGCAGATATGCTCCATATTGTTAATGTGGATGACATCACGCATTGCCTGGCAGATGGGGCCTATACGCATTTCTTCTTCACTGATCGCAAGCAAATCCTGGTTTCCAAAACATTGGGACACTTTGAAGGAATTATAAATAGTAACCAATTTATCCGCACACACCAAAGTTACCTGGTGAATATGCGACACGTCACTCAGTTTGACAAAAGGAATGGTGGCTTCCTGATCCTCCCGAATGGGATTGAAATCCCGGTTTCCACCCGGAAAAAAGAAGAAGTTTTAGCCCATTTCAAGGCAAACCACCAGTAATAAAAATTGAAATCAATGAATTCTTTCAAAAAACCTAACCGCTTGAACACGGTAGGCCGCTCTCTAATACTTGTTTCGTTTTGCCTGTTTGCCGCACTAGCTTATTCACAACCGGAAGATCTGTTGAAACAACTCCGCCGGCACAAGAAAGAAGATACGGTCAAAGCAAAGTTGTATTACGAAATCGCCCGAAATAGTTTCGGAATGGATACACGTTTGTATAAAGCTTATACGGACAGCTCATTCCGGTTGGCTACCAAACTGAAGTTCCGTCGGCAAATAGCTTTAACACACGCTGCTTATGGATTTTATTATACCCTGACTAACGATTGGAGCAAAACCATTCATCACCTGAAAAAATCGGATAGTATTTATAAAAAAATCGGTGGCAGTGAGTTACAGATTATAAAGAATCAGAACTATTATACGAATTATTATAAGTTCATCGGGGATTATGATAAAGCATTGGATAACTGCCTGGAGATTCTGAGATATTATGATAAAAACAACATAAAACCTGAAAAAGCCGCATTACTTGGAGAAATCGGCTCATTGTTGCATGATCTCGAACGCAATGAGGAGGCAGAAGTATATGATCGAAAATCCATTGCGCTGTTTAAAGAACTGAGAAACGATATGGAAGTTTCCAGGATGCTACTCAATTTGGGTTCATTAATGGCTGAACAAAAACGGTTCGCTGAGGCAGAATCTTATTTAAATGAGTCACTTGAACTTCAAACGGAATTGAATGACGAGTCGCGTATTTTTGCTGCTAAATTAAACTTAGCTGCTGTATATAGTGAAACAAACAGACCCCATAAAGCTTTGCAGCTGGCAAATGACTGTGATGCGTTTTATGAAAAATATGCGGATACAATAAGTCTTGTGATGTCATCAATGTATAAGTCGAGAGCATTTAGGAATTTAAAACTGTACGGGAAGGCAATTGAAGGTTTAACATTAAGATACCCGTTAATTAAAGGAAATCCAAGGTATCTTGGATTTGAGTCCAATTTACAAACAGAATTTTATAAGGTTTATAAAGCAATGGGAAATGCAGATTTGGCGCTGAAATACCTGGAAGGGTCCAAAGCCCTTTTTGAAGCCAATCAGGATGCAGAGATTCAACGCGCGATTTCCCGTGCGCGAGAGGAATACGAAACCGAAAAAAAACAGGCAGAAAACAAACGGCTTAAAAAAGAGAATGAACTGAAGGACTTGCAGATCAGCCAGCGCAATTACTTCATATACGGGTCTGTCTTGTTGATCTTGCTGATTTGTGTGATTGCTGTCATAGCCCTTAGAAACAACCGTTTGAAAGGAGAAAAAGCGACCATGGAAATGGAACAGCGCTTACTGCAAAGCCAGATGAACCCGCATTTTACCTTCAATGTACTTCATGCCATTCATACTTTCATGCTTAAGAAGGATACGGAAGAATCGGGAAAACTACTTACCTCATTTGCGCGCCTGGTGCGGGCAATTCTGCAGCATTCTTCAAAAGACAGCATTCCTTTGTCAGAAGAATTGAACTGGTTGAAGGATTACATCCGTTTACAGCAATTGCGTTTCACAGATTCATTCAATTATACCATTGAGATTGATGAGAGATTGTCATCCGATAATGTGCTCTTACCGCCGATGTTGATCCAGCCTTTCATAGAAAATGCGATAGAACATGGTTTTTCGGATTCAGATAAATCAGGTGAATTGCACATTTCGTATAAGAAGATGGAAAAAGAGCTGGAAATCCGGATTACAGACAATGGAAAGGGATTTTCAACCGAGAACCAGGTGAGCAAAAAAAAGGATCATGAATCGGTTGCCATTCAAATTACAGAAAAGCGGATCAATTTGTTGAACAAAAAACGAAAAGGAGCGTTTAAATTTGAGATCATTTCAACGCCGCTGGAAGGAACAACTGTCTTTTTCTCTATCCCTTACAATACGCTTTTTGATTAAAACCCGGCTTTTTAGCCAATAGCACCGAGCGCTTATTTAAAAAATCGGCACGCTTGCCAATTGTGGCTCTTCGAACACCAAAACGGGTAGTTCGTTCCCATTTGATGCCATACTTTTGTGTCAAACACAGAAATTATGAAGTTATTTATTTTACCAATCGCGGCAATAGGTCTATTCTTGGGATCTTGCTCAACAGAACCACCTGCAACAATCAAAAAAGGAACCGAATTCACATTTGACGAACAAAAACTGACAGTCGATTTCAAAGCAAGCACGGTTTTAATCAACGAAGAAGAACAACAAACATTGGTCGCACCGGAAGGTAAGATTTACATAATAGTAGATGTAAAGGGAGAAAACAGCAATTATTTTTGCTCGTTGAAAGAAGGAGATAAAGAAATCGAAGCAGTGGACTTCCTGGTATCCGGACCTTTCGTCAGAGATTTGGACATTGCAACCACTCCTGACAAAAGCGATTTGTACCTCGTAGATGCCAAGGGGAAATACACGGTTGAAATCAAATCATACGGAGACGCCATTGCAACATTGGATCTGGGAACATTGAAAGATGAAGCAACAGTAAAAGTAAGCGACCGCATGAAAGCATTCATGAATGAGTTTACAAATGGTAGTGGTATTTTGAAAGCTGCTAAAAACTATGTAAAAGAAGGAGTAAATCCTTATGACATTACAACTGAAAATGGAGAAGCAATTCTAGGAGATCCGGCAACAGCTGGACTAGCAATTACGAATATCAAAGCTGACGGAACTTATGTTTGTTCTGCAGAACAATGGTACAATACAATTGAAGTAACCTGGGACGGCGATAACATTTCCAAAATCGTTGTGACTGTTGAATAAGAAATTCCAATAACCAGTTCTACTTAAAAAGGGCGCTGTAACTCAAGCCAATGCCCGAATCCGTCTTTCGTCCCGATTTGGGTGGGAAGACGGATTTTTTTGTTGGTGAACCCTTAGAAAATGAGATTATTCATTGTCAGGGTCAATATGTTAAATAGCAAGATGATGAATGAGTTAATTTATTAGTTTTGAAGAGCCTAAATTAATTTGAATGAAACACATACTACAGCAATTTCTACTTATCACTTCCTTTTGCGTATTTCAGTTGAGCTTATTTGGTCAATCAGGTGCGATTGATCCTTCTTTTAATATCGGTTCGGGATTCAATGGCCAGGTTAAATCCATGGTCGTACAGCCGGATGGAAAAATTATTTGTACCGGATTTTTTACATCTTATAATGGAATCCCCGCTAATTATATTATTCGTTTAAATCCGGATGGGAGTCGCGATTTAACTTTTAATAACGGAGGCTCCGGAGCAAATCAACCGGTTAATAAAGCAATACTTCAACCCGATGGAAAAATACTTATAGGAGGACACTTCTTTCTTTACAACGGTGTATCAAGGGTAAATATAGCGAGATTAAATTCGGATGGAACTTTGGAGTCGACCTTCAATGCCGGTACTGGTCCCGGTGGAGGGATGGGTTACGTGAATACTCTGCAATTGCAAACGGATGGAAAAATCGTTGTGGGAGGGTGGTTTACGAATTTCAGCGGGAACCATTCCATCCAGAATATTATGCGCTTAAATTCCAACGGGACAATGGACGCTGGTTTTGGAAACTCGTTTATGACACTCGGATTTGATGCAAGTGTAGAGGATTTGGTGATAGATATTTTTGGAAGGATTACCGCTATAGGGGATTTCACTTATTATAAGTATGGTTCAACCAATTATCCTGCAGCAAAAATGGTCAGAATTAACGCTTCCGGATCATTTGATGCCACATTTTCTGCCGGTACCGGATTCACAGGAACTCCCAATAGACTGCAAATTTGGGGAGGTGTGATTTACGTTAGCGGAAGTTTTTGGAATTATAATGGAAATAATGTTGCGGGACTTATAAAATTAAATGATAATGGCTCTTTGTTTACACCTTTCAATGCCTCAGGTTCAAATGTTGGCGTTCGAACAGTTTGTATCTTATCGAATGGTAAAATCATGGTGGGAGGAGATTTTTCATCATACAACGGTGTGACCAGAAATCACATAGCACTCCTAAATAGTAATGGAAGTGTTGACTTATCGTTTAACCCGGGAACGGGGCTTAATTTAAATCCTTACAGTATGGCCCTTCAGACTGATGGGAAATTGATCATTGGGGGGGATTTTACAAATTACAATTCCAATCCGAACAACCGGATTTTAAGATTGGAATTTTGTTCTTCTCCAATGGAAAGAACAGAAACGGTTTATGCCTGTAATTCCTATACATGGCATGGAACGACTTATACAAACTCTAGTAATGCGCCTACATATTCAATACCCGGTGTCGGCACTTGTGATTCACTCATTCACCTGAATTTAACTATTCTTAATTCATCAACCGGTATCGATACCAGAACAGCTTGTAATTCATATACCTGGGTCAATGGGATCACATACACGGCATCGACAAACGCACCAACTTATGCGTTCCAAAATGCCTCAGGCTGCGATTCTACAGTTACTTTGCATTTATCAATCCAGTCAAATTCCGGTACAGATGTTCAGACTGCTTGTGATTCGTACGACTGGCTCGATGGAAATACTTACACAGCTTCCACGAATACACCAACGGTTATTTTACAGAATGCAGCGGGTTGCGATTCGACCGTTACTTTGAATTTAACGATCACACATTCGAATTCGGGAACAGATGTTCAGACTGCTTGTGATTCATACGA
>CAMLDR010000156.1 GCA_946478775.1 uncultured Flavobacteriales bacterium | reverse complement strand
GTTCGTCTTCTAAAGTTAGGAATAAATCACTTAATTCCAATAATTTATACTCGTTCACATCGGTTTCATTCGGGATTTCTGTAATGCCTGCCAACTGAGCCAGATCATTTCCGGAAAGGACTGAACTTGTGCGAATATCCTCCGGAAGCTGATCAAAACCGATGCCGATCGTGGTGATTGGCTTGGTGACTTCAAACATGGAAGCTTCATTGGCATGACAGTACCAGTTTCCACCCATACGTGCTACCAGGTTGATTTTCTTTTGGTCAATCGTTCCGTCTTCCGCCAGGATTTCTTCGTGAATGTGGATTTTGGTTACTTCGCAGATTACCAGGTTTCCTGCACCGCCCTGATCGCCCAGTTCTTTTACTTCCAATACTTTGCATTCAAATTGAACGGGGGCTTCCAAAACGCGCATAGGTCTAATCGTTTCCGATTTCACGGGAGTAAGTCCTGCTTTTACGAATTCATCCACTTCCGGTCCGTATGGAGAACTGCTCAGACTCATTTGATGCAGGATATCCATGTTAACAATGTTAATAACTACTTCCGGAATAGTTTTGACATTGTTGTAAGTGTCTTTTGTGGTATTTGTTCTTCCGTTTCTTGCCGGAGAAAAAATCAGGATCGGAGGTGCTGCCGAAAAAACGTTGAAAAAGCTAAAGGGAGATAAGTTATTCACCCCGTTTTCGTCGATCGTTGAAGCGAAAGCGATGGGTCGCGGGCCAATAGCTCCAAGTAAATAACCATGGAGTTTTGGTACGGGAAGTTCTTTCGGATCAATCGTCAGCATCTTTTTGATTTTTTTACAAAAGTACCAAAATCAAAAAGGTGTTTTTCAATCGGTGAGCAGATTTAATTAACAAAATGATACACGCAGGATTCTGTGTTTAGCGAATGACTTTTTTTGAGATCATTCCCTTTGTTCCTTCTACAAGGATTAAATACATACCGGATGAATAATTGCTCATATCTACAAAAGTGGTTTCTGTAATTTTGGATTGAGTCAAAATCTTTCCGGATAAATCCACTATGGAATAATTCAAGCTCCCCAATGAATCTGTCCATTTTATTTGAGCCTGCTGACTATCCGCATTATAATTGATCACAACGAAGTTTTCGAGATCATTTTCGTTTATTCCGGCGGTGATTCCTCCTTCTTCAATAAAAATTCCGGAATCGTAAATTGCATCACCTGCGTCAGCAATTGCAATAGTTATATGATATGTTTGACCTGGATCAACGGCTGATTTTGCAGTCAGTGGGACCGTTAAACCATCGTATTGCAAATAGGTGTTATTCGAATTATACGGAGCTTGCCCTCCATTTCCATTATTTACATAATACATTGGGTTAACTGCCGGAGAACTACCAATTCCGGAGCTGGTTCCTCCGGGATTTCCATTGTTTACATTATTGACTGTAATTGTAGCTCCATTTGGTAAACGTGCGATGTTTTGAGTACCGATTATTCCCGGACCGGATATAAATATTGCACAACCATCCACAAATTGAGAACCCACATACTCCGGATACTCTTCGGACCCAAAAATGTATCTGATTCGGAGTGTATCACCTGTTGGAATAAGATCAAAAGACATAACAGATGCATTTAAAGTGGATGCTCCAATCACACTATTCAATGGAGCATAACCGGGGTAGCTATTATCCAGATATGCTTTAGAATCATTATTCGGACCGACAGCATTGTTGGATCTTCCCGTAGTCATTAATAACCCTGAAGTAAAAGGCATATTCTGCATATTTGCCGAGAAATAACAAATTGCTCCGTTGTAGCCTGTGTAGCTGACATTGGATACAGAAGCATTGGCGCTGGATAAAGCAGTTGACACAAAATCGTTCGGATTATAACCTCCAATGGTTAGCTGACCGAAAGCAGTCAATGGTAAGAACAAGACTATAAGTGGATGGATATATTTCATGGCGTTGATTTAGGGAACAAAGATAAGGTTTTGATTATTTTTTCTTACCCGATTCCGCTTTTAAAACATACAAATTGGTATTCAGTTCAAACGAATAATCGTGCCCGATCGAATAAGAACTCCATTTGGAACTGCAATCCAGTCTTTGTTTTCCGTTCATGATCGGCATGTTAAACCCTTCGATGCAGTTTGTCCAGCGGAATTTTACCTTGTTGCTCTTGTATTTCAGCTGTAAAGTGGGCGGATTTTTTGTTCTCAGGTATTGATCAAACACTTTGGACAGGTCCATTCCCAGTTCGGCAGACATAAACTGTTCGATTTGCTGAGTAGTAACTGTCTGATGATAATAAGTTGCATTCATCTTGCGCAGCATCATGCGGAACAGCGAATCATTTGCATAGATCGTTCGGATGGTGTGAAGCATGTTTGCTCCTTTGTAGTACATATCACCACTTCCTTCCGTGTTTACTCCGTATGGACCGATAACAGGCTTGTCGTTTAGAATGTTTTTCCGAAGTCCCAGGCAGTATTTATCCGCATCGTCTTTCCCGAACCAGTATTCTGTAAACAAGGTTTCGCTGTAGCAGGTAAATCCTTCGTGCACCCACATATCGGCGATGTCTTTGGAGGTAATATTGTTCCCGTACCATTCGTGACCGCTTTCGTGCACAATGATGAAATCCCATTTCAGGCCAACTCCTGTGTTACTTAAATCAGAGCCGAGGTAACCGTTTTTGAAACCATTTCCATAGGCTACGGCACTTTGGTGTTCCATTCCCAGGTGAGGTGCTTCAACGAGTTTGTAGCCGTCTTCGTAGAAAGGGTAGGGACCAAACCAGTATTCCAGTGCTTTCAATGTTCTGGGAGCATCCTGGAAGTGTTTTTTTGCTTTCTCTTCATTTCCTCTCAAGACCCAGTAGTCGATTTCCAGTTTTCCTTTTTCACCTGTAAAATGTTCGTGCAGGTTTACATAATCCCCAATGTATGGGATCATGCAGTAATTATTGATCGGATTACTGACTTTCCAGGAGTAGGTCGATTGACCTAAGTCATTTGTTTCTTTACCCAAAAAGCTTCCGTTACTCACACAAACCAAATCTGACTGACAGGTGTAGTGCATCGTTACGCCGTTATCCGGTTCATCAACTTGCGAATCTTTGCAAGGAAACCAGACACTTGCTCCCTGTCCCTGGCAGGCAATGGTAACCCAGGGTTTCCCATTCGCATCTTTTGTCCAGATAATTCCTCCGTCCCAGGGTGCGCGTTTGGCTACTTTGGGTTTTCCGTGGAAGTATACGGTAATCTCATCATCAGAAACACGAGAAATAAAATAAGCATTGCCATCCTTTCGGAATGGAAGTTTTTTTCCATTTGCTTTACCGATGACACTATCGAAAATCATCGGTTCCTGCAAATCCAGTTGGAATTCTGAACTTTTTGGATGCTCATCAACGACTTGGGAGAATTGAATACTGTTCTTTCCATGAATTTCCTTCTTTTCGATATCAAATGTAACGCTCAAGTCGTAGTGTTTCAGATCCCACCAGCTGCGGGAAGAGCTGTAAGCTCCACGTAATGAGTCTGCATGAGTGGATTGACTGTAGGACAGCGAAGCACAAACGATCGAAAGGAAAAGAAACAGGTATCTCATGAGTTTTTGTTTGAATGCTGATTTCAGCAGGTGAATTTAGTGATTCCTGAAAGAAACAGCTTGTCCGTTTATTTTTTTCCGCCCTTGGCATCATTTTCAGCCAAACGGAACAGCACGATCTCTTTGATCAGCTTCTCCGGAAGCGGTTCATTCAATGGAAACTGCACGGAACCTTTTCCCTGCTTGTAGTTGGACAGTTCTTTTTCAAAAGCTTTGTGCCCGGTTGGTGTGGCGTAAAACCCAATGTGAGATTTGTAGCCGCCGAAATAAACCAAAGGCTTTCCATTGACTTTATAAGCGGGCATTCCATAAGAAATGGATTCTACGGCTTCAGGAGCAGTTTCCCGGATGATCTTTCTGGTGGCAATTAAGCGCTCTTGGGTTTCTTTTTCGAAATCCTGAATGTATTCATCGACGTTTTGAAAGGTTTTCATTTTACAGATATTAGGACAGTAAGATTTTAGGATTTTAAGACTGTATTTTTTGTCTTAAAGTCTTGAGGTCCTAATATACTGAAGTCCAATTTCAGATAAATATAATTCAATTTACGCCTTAAAAGAAAGTCCTTTGCCGGATAAAAGTGTTTTTAAAGCAGGAAGTGATGCTTTACCGACTCCGTGAAATTCCAGGATTTGCTTTTCGCTGTATGCAGCCAATTGTTCCAGGGAATGGATTCCATTGTTTTCCATGGCTCTTCTGGCTGGAGCGGAAAGTGACGCAAAAACTCCCGCTTGTCCCATTGCTGAAGCTATAGGCGGCATGCGATCTGATTTCCGTTCTTCTTCGCAAATGGGACAGGTTGGGCAATCACTGCTTTTAAGATAGTGATGACCTTTCTTACAGGTTTTTTCTGTTTTTTGTGACATCTCTCAATTGAATTTTTCTGGGTTTAATGTATTTCGTTAACCTGCTGTTGGTCGGGTAAGACCTGTTTTTCGTCAGGTTATTGGCGATAATTGCTACTAAAAGTAGGATCAGAACTCCAGACAGAACGGGTGATAAGACGTACATAAATCCCAGTGCTTTGACCTTTTCCGTACCGATCACGGCAATTAAAGCGGTTGCTCCTCCGGGCGGGTGAAGTGTTTTTGTCATCTGCATCGCAACGATGGAAAGGCTTACTGCAAGTGGAGCAGAAATCCAGATCGGATCGGGGATAAGCTTAAATATGCACACACCGATGAAAGCTGAGATGATATGTCCGCCGACTAAATTTCGCGGTTGTGCCAAAGGGCTTTGGATTGCTCCGTAAATCAAGACACTGCTTGCTCCAAATGATCCTATCAGAAAAATATTTTCCAGTTTGTCAAGTGATTGTGACTGGATCAAGGCAATCAACCCGATCCCGAAAAAGGAACCGATAAATGTCCACAAATGCTCTTTATAGTCTACTAAAGTTTCTTTGTAGAGAATATACCGGGCTTTCCGCAAAGACTTGTTCTTCTTTTTCTGTTCCATGAATTGACAATTAACTTTTTGCAGAACAGCTTGGTTCGTGCTTCACCGGAAAATTACAAGAATTGGCAATAAAGCATTGTTTACGAGCTTCGTGATGCAGGCTGTTGGCCAATTCTATTTGGGAAGGATCAGTAATCGTTACTTTCGGTCGAAGCAGAACGGAGGTAAAACGTCCGCCATTCGGGTCCTGGATCATTTTTCCTATCGGTTCATCCCGGTATTCAATGACGTGGATTCCGGCATCTGCACATAAATGGAAATACCACAGCATGTGACAGCTTGAAAGCGATGCTAAAAAGAAGTCTTCCGGGTTGTGTTTGGTTTTATCGCCGCGAAAAGGCACATCGGCTGAGCAAAGCAGATCCGGTTTGTTTGGAATTTGAAGGGTGAATTCTCTTCCGTATGCGGCGTAGTCGGAAGTTCCGGTTCCTTTGTTTCCTGTCCAGATGACAGTTGATTCGTATGTATGTTCTTTCATAATTCAAAATTACACTTCGACTCCGCTCAGTGTCCTTTGAATTTATGGAAGGAGGCTGAGCGAAGCCGAAGTCTCTTTATTTCATATTTTCCAGTACAAAAGTAGAAAATGGTCTCACGACTGGCTGTCCGTCTTTGGTCAGGACTGTTTCAACTTGTGAATCTTCGTGGTGGAGGGTGAAGGAACTTTTATCCACCAACTTCATAACCTCGTCGGGATTGTAGAGTGTGAATCCGAAAGGGGTGAAGGGCAGTGTTTCCATAAAGCTGCGATGAGAAAAGGTGAGAGAGAAAAGCGCCTTTGGTTTCAAAACCCGGGATAATTCGGAAAGCAGTTCCGTGGGATTTTTCCAAAAATAAACGGTATTCACTGTAAAGCATTTGCCGAACCGATTATCTTCAAAAGGAAATTTGGTGCCGTCGTAGAGAACAAAAGAAGCTTTTTCAGCATCCACAAAAGATTGATTGGCTTTCCGGGCTTCTTCGTGCATCAGGGTTGAGATCTCCAAACCGGTGTAGTGAATTTGTTGACATTGAGCAAAGAGAAATTCCAAATGCCCTGCATTTCCATGTCCTAGTTCCAAAATGGAATCGGTGGGAGCGAGGTCCAAATTCAAAACGGCATTTTTGGTCATTCCAATATTTGTTTCATGCATCATATGCGCAATTTCATTGCCTTTCTCTCCGGTCGGATGGCTTAATTGAGAGGCGAGTTCTGCCAACTGTTCTTTCTCCATGCTTGTGTTTTTACGAAAATACTAATGAATTGCGATTTTGAGTCTATCGGTAAGGGCGAAAAATTTTTCGCCCTTACCGGGTAATTGTATTCGTAACTAACAATTAATATTCACCTAACCTCAAAACTCTGAAATATGGGGAATTTTGCGGCAAAAAAATGGAACTTTTCATCAGTGTTTTTGCGGCTTTATTTTCAGTTTTGAATCCTTTGGGTACCGTACCCGTTTTTGTAGGTCTTACAAAAGATGATACGAAGCACAACCGCGACAAAACTTCGTTCTGGACTTCTGTCAATGTGTGTATTATTTTATTGATCTCTTTTTTTGCGGGGAAATATGTGCTGAATTTCTTTGGGATCAGTATCTCTTCACTGCGTGTTGCCGGCGGACTCATTATCGCTACTTCCGGATTTGCGTTACTTACCGGATCTTTCACGAAACATAAAGGAATGAAGAAAGCAAGTGTTCAGGCGGACCTTGAAACACGTTCGGAGGTTTCATTAACACCTTTGGCTATTCCGATGCTTGCCGGTCCGGGGTCTATTTCTTTATTGATTACCTACAATCAGACTTTTGAAACTAAGCAGCAGCATTTGCTTTCCGTTTGTGCTATCGTGGCTGTTTGCCTGGCGATTTACATTATCCTGAGAACATCCCACTTCATTGTAAAAGCGCTGGGAGCTTCCGGAATTAATGCCATCTCGCGAATCATCGGATTTATAGTTATTGCAATAGGGGTAGAGTATGTTTCTTCTGCGGTACAGGAGATTTTGAGAATTAAATAATTACGAATTACGAATTACGAATTACGAATTACGAATTACGAATTACGAATTACGAATGATATTTAATTAGTAATTAGTAATTGGTCATTTGGAATTGGTAATTAATCACTGGTCTTCCTGTGGGCTGAATGTAATGTCAAAGATGGTTTCCGGATAGGTTTTTAACTCCATTGTTCCTTCCAATTGGTCGGTTAGGGATTCGATGAGGTCTAAACCGAATGATCCTTGTCTGGATGGCGCTTTCCAGGTACCGCTGTCTTTGTAGATCAATTTGCATTTTTTTCCCTGGTGATGCATGAATGAAATGGAGATCAGGCAATTGTCGTAATCATCGAAGGCGTATTTCAATGAGTTTGAGATCAGTTCGTTCAGGATCAGGGCAATCGGTACAATGGAACGCAGACCGATAGAATCAATATCACAGTCGATTTTAAGGCTAACAGAATAACCGGATTGATACGAAGAGACCAGATCGGAAGAAAGGTCGTGCAGGTATTCACGTAAATGCAAGGTCGAAAGGTGGTCGCTTTGATACATTTTCTCATGGATCATGGACATGGCAATTACCCGGTGTGTGGCATCCTTGAATTTGGCAATGGCTTCGGGATTTTCCAATTCCCGGGATTGAAGCCGCAATAAGCTGGTAATAATCTGGAGGTTATTTTTTACCCGGTGATGAATTTCTTTCAGCATCACTGTTTTCTCTTCGTTTTGTTTGGAGATAATGTTGTACTGCACCTGTAAAACGTCTTGCGCTTCGTTTAGTTTTTTTCTTCCAACGTCATTTGTTCGGATGTTCTCCCATCCCAAATACCCGATAATAGCAAAACAAAGCAGGCAATTGATAACCGTTGCAATTAATTGCTCGTGCGTCAAATTCCGCATGATTTCCATTTGATAGTCGAGGAAATAATAAAAATAAATCGACTGGCATGCTGCATGAAACAAAGTAAAGACCAAACCCCAGCGCGCGCCAAGAACAATGAAGGCGAACAAAATATTAATGGTCATCCAATAGCCATCCAGGAAATGCGGCTGATTGTGAATGAAAAACAGGGTGATAGTGCAGCAAAGTGCGCCTATTATATTGAAGATAATAATGGGAACTTTGAACCTGCCTGTTCGGTAGATGAAGATGGTAGTAACAAGTACGGAAAAAAAGGCAAGTAAGGTAATGGAAGCAACAGCCGGACTGAAGTAGATGAATAATACAATGCTCAATACACCGATGGCAATGGATAGGAATAAAGTCATCCTGTAAGCCAGCATTAACCGGGTCTCATCTTCGAAATTGATTTCACCGGTGAACTTTGGAGAGAACACGCTCCTAAGAAGTTTAAGCATAGTTTAGTTTTGGTAAAGTGAAGATACTGATTCTTTAATTCTCTTGGTCGATTTTGCTATTGAATTGTTCGTAATTCACTTGGATTGTTAGTTCAATGGGGATCAAATAAAAAACCTGATCCCATAAGTACGGGATCAGGAATTCAATTTTGCTCTTGTCAGCTGTGGCTGACGGATCGAAAGCAGTACTTTTGCTTACTTTTTTCTATCTACTTCAACCGCTGCTAATTCGTCAGCTTTGTAAGCACCGGCGTCTAATTTATCTTTCAATTTCTTGAATGTTTCGATGGTGTAGTTTACATCCTCCAATGTATGCGCTGCAGTTGGAATGATACGCAGCATAATCACATCTTTGGGAACTACCGGGTAAATCACGATTGAACAGAAGATATTGTAGTTCTCACGAAGATCGAATGTCAAATTCGTAGCCTCTGCCAGGTTTCCTTTCATGAAAACTGGAGTTACCGGAGAATTTGAAGCACCGATATCAAAACCTGCATTTTTAAATCCGGATTGAAGTGCGTCTGCGATTTCCCACAATTTGTCTTTCAATTCAGGACGTGTGCGTAGTAATTCCAAACGTTTGCGTGCACCGATCGTAATCGTGATAGGCAATGCTTTTGCAAACATTTGAGAACGCATATTGTAACGGAAGAATTCAACGATTGATTCTTTCGCACAAATAAATCCGCCGATGGACGACATGGATTTAGCAAATGTTCCGAATAATACGTCAATCTCATTTTGAACTCCCTGAGCTTCACCGGCACCCTGGCCTGTTTTCCCAAGTGTTCCGAATCCGTGAGCGTCATCAACGAACAAACGGAAATCGTATTTTCCGGATTTACGGAATTCAATAATTTCTTTCAATTTTCCCTGGTCACCTGCCATTCCGAAAACTCCTTCTGTGATAACCAAAATACCACCACCGGTAGTTTCAGCCAAACGAGTAGCATTTCTCATTTGTTTGTCGAAACTTTCCATATCGTTGTGCTGGAATACAAAACGCTTACCTGTGTGTAAACGCATCCCATCCAAAATACAGGCATGTGCTTCCGAGTCATATACAATGATATCGCTTCTGTCCACTAAACAATCGATTGCAGAAACCATTCCCTGATATCCAAAGTTCAAAAGGATACAATCTTCCATCCCCATGAATTCAGCTAACTCATTTTCCAGTTTTTCGTGCTCACTTGTCTGACCGGTCATCATACGTGCTCCCATTGGGTAAGCCAAACCGTATTGTGCTGCTGCATCTGCGTCAGCTTTACGCACTTCCGGATGGTTTGCCAATCCAAGGTAGTTGTTCAAAGACCAAACCAAACACTCTTTCCCGCGGAAAATCATTTTGTTACCTAATTCACCTTCTAACTTTGGAAAGGTGAAATAACCGTGAACTCCTTTAGAATATTGTCCGATAGGACCTCGGTTACGTTCAATTTTATCAAAAATATCTGCCATACTTGTTCATTTTCCATTAACCAC
>CAMLDR010000155.1 GCA_946478775.1 uncultured Flavobacteriales bacterium | reverse complement strand
TGGCAACAACCGCTAGCGATACATGTCCCGGTATGATTTCCTTGATATCATTCGGCGCAAGATACCGGGTATGATTCATACACTTCACCTTATACACTTTTGGGAATTCTTCCAGCACTAACCTTTCATAATCCCAAATCATTACCGCCCGATTTTTATGTCTCAGCCGTTCGCTAACCCGGATATAATATGCTTCATCACTTTCAACTGCTCTTCCGCCAAATGATGCATAGGGCTGTGATACCGCAGAAATTCCGGCTATCCCATTCACAAATTCAGTAATGCTTTCTGCGGGAAGTGCCGAATCATAGTGTTTCGGATCATTCCCAGAATCCTCGAAAACTGCTGTTACAGCCTGCGCATGAATTTCAATCATTTCGCATATTGCTGCGGAATTATTTTCAACAGCTGCTTTCAGCCAAACCAGTCCGGATGAAAGTATCGAATGATCCGCATCCATTGATTTCGGAAGGTCAAATTCTATTATACCCGAGGTTAATAATCCCATGGTGCTATCGGATACAATCCGATTTCCGGGCAAAGGAATCCATTCATTGGTTGACAATACACTCCACTTCACGGCCTGGGCCGGTAAATTCGGATCGGAACTGCCTTCAGCGACCTTAAATAAAACCGAAAGGGTGCCGGGAGGTGTGAAATTAGAAATCCCGATATACAATGTTCCTTCGTCATTAAATTTTGGCAATAAATTGGCAAAAGCTGTTTCTTTGAACAAATAGGGGTGAATTTCACGAACTCCAAACGGTTCAACATGGTAATAAGATACCGTTTTGGAATTAAAGCTATCCTGCGATAGATTGACCGCATTGTTTATTAAACTCACCTCATCGCTTGCCGAATAATTAACCGATATTTCAGAAATTGTCGGTGTATATGGTTCATTTGGAAGCGGGAATCCCGGAGTTTTGTTTGTTGCTGCATTAATTGCTCTGACGGCATATGAATTTTGGTACTCTCCATGTCCGAAATCAATATTCTGAAGCTGCAATCTTAAAAAACCAGATGCTGAATTGACGGAGTAAGATTCCAATTCCGGAAGTTCAGGGTTTCCCTTGAAGGTGTTCAGAGCCGGATTGTTAGTCACCGATAGTTGTCTAAAGGGCACCAGCTTTCTTCCAAATGGAGCAAGCTGAATTGAAATAAAGGAGAAAAAACCATTCGATGTTGCAGGCAAAACAGCAAGAGGCTCTTCGTTAAACAATCTTGCAGCACCGGATGTCCAGGACAACAATGGCTTCCAGCTTTTTCCCTCCAGAATATCTACCTGTGCTTTAAAATTTTGATTTATTCTGCGCTTGGAAGCGTTCGTTATTACCGGTAAATAACTTTGATAATATTCATTAAAGCCTGTACTGGTTTCCGGCAATCCTTTCCATGTGAGGTTTACACTAATATCCGATAGGTTTTTTCTAAATATTTCCTGGCTCCCGATATAGAACGACGACGTAATTTGAGGTCTGCTACCAAAAGGCTGGAACGGTTTTGAAGCATCAAGCACACCGTTGTCATTTTGAACAAGGATATTCCGAACTTCCTGCACATCCACATCGATTTTCACCGTATTTATCCGAATTCCTTTCAGTGCTTCATAAATAAACGGATTATTTACCGAGACCGGATTCAGGAGTACTTTAACTACCGGCCAGGATCCCGCAAAACGCTCCGATTCTTCCCCTAAATTATAGGCAACGACTGCTTCCTGATCAGAAGTCAATGTCCGTTGAATGATAATTGTATTTGTTCCGGGTGCTCCAAGATAGGTTGTGTCCAATGGTGTTTTAGCCGGATCCGCTGAAGGAATTATCCAGTTTTTCTCACCGCTAAAACTCACCTGAAAGGCATCCGCCAGGATGTTATTTGTGATACCGGAAACTGAATTGACAGATAATGTTAACTGAACAATGCGAATACCTTCGGCCATGAACAATACGGGAGATGCCATTGCAAACCCCACATTAGCCTGGACACGATCTACGCTTGCTGCGTTAAAAGGAGCCGAAGGATCTGAAACTGCTCCAAATGTTCGCCATTTTGGTTCAGGTGACTCAATTTCTTCCCCTAAGCCATTTTTTGAATTGGCTATGGGCGAGGCATAAAGTCTGCCATCATTGGCTTTATTATAGAAAAGCGCTTTAAACGAAACAGTCTTCGCTTTATTGATCAATACAGGACGCTCCGTTTGATATACCAAGGGATTTCCCAAAGTGTCTTCCCCTCCGTCCAAACCGGTTCCCTGAGGAATTAACACCCCGGAAGCAGTTTGAGCTAACTCAAACAAGATGAAAACCTGATCGGGATCAGCACTCTTCTTAACCAACTTCAGCACGTCCTGATAATAAAAATCGAGGTGTCTTTTGGTGAATGTATTTATGTCTTCCTGAGCATAACGGAACAATTCAAGAAAGGCAATGAACAATGCATAATGAGGTTCTGTCTTTTGATTTAGATCGTCAATGAACTGGCCGACCATTAATTCTTTCCACGTACCATCCTGTTGATTGTTGATCGAGTAATATTGAATTAACGAAGTGAATTTATTGACAAACTCAATCAAATCATTCATATCTCGCTCATCAACAGAAACATATTCAGGAAGCAGTGCTTTTATCAAGCGTTGCTGCTGGCTGGTTCCGTCTCTGAAAAGAGGATTTTTATTGTCACATAGTTTGCTCATGACTCTTGAATATCAGTACCTTCACTTAAATAAAACGGGAAAACAATATTGTATCGGGTGTTTGTGCCAAGGATTTGGTAGTAAATGGTCAAATCAAGTCTGCCATCCAGGATTTCCTCTGCATAATCAACACGTATTAATTCTGCCCGTGGTTCATTTCGTATAATTGCGGACCTTACTTGTTCCGTTAAAAATGTTCTGAAGCTGGCATCTATAGATCCAAACACATAACTATTCAAACTGCCGCCAAACTCAGGCTGCATAATCCGTTCTCCGATTTCTGTCTGCAGGATAATTTCAAGACTGCTTCTGACGTCTTCTTCGGCTTCAAACATGGCCACTTGTTTGGCTGTCTTTGAAAAGGTGACAGGAAAACCCCATCCCCTGCCTAAAAAGGCTTTTGGTGTATTTATAAAATCTGTCATACTTATCCTATTAAAACAGTTATTTCTCCAACAGCGGGTGCCGCTCCACAGATACAGGTATCTCCTACACGTATGGCGGGTTTTCCACCGATGAGCACCGTTCCGCTTCCAACCACAAAAGCAGAAGCTTGCGGGTGAGGAGTATTGGCCGGTATTGCACACATGTGATTATCCCCCATTACAGAGGCCGGAATTCCACCGATCAGAACCGTAGAATCTCCCGGACCGGTAATTGTTCCTCCGTGATTTGTCACATCCAATATTCTTGCAGCTGCCGGCATATTTCTTAATTAATCATTACCAATGTTCCTTTTACCTCGGTATTTCCTCCTGAGGCTTCTAATTTCGCTCCGCTTCTTCCGGTTGCTTCAAAGCTTCCCGAACAGGTATTTGTTACATTGACTCCTTTTAAAGTGATGTTCTTCTTCGCTTCAAAGGTCAAATCCTTCTCACTGTAGATGGTGATTCCATCCTTGTCCATGGTGATTGAATTGCCGTTTGCATCTTCCATACGGATGAAAGCGGTTGAACTGTCTTCCTTATCGGAAATCAGGATTTTCTGTTCCTTCGGAGTTTCAATAGTTACCGTATCGGTATTTTCATCGAAAAAAATACTGAAGTCATTTCGCGCGAAGAATCCCTTTATTTTTTGGTCATTTTCATCTGCTTCCGTTGTTTTTTCCGGCGGGGCAAGATGGCTGTACAAGGTTCCTAGAACCACCGGCTGTCTCGGATCATCGTTTAAGAATCCCAGGACTACATCGTCTCCGACTTCCGGCTTGAAATAAACTCCTTTGTTTTCACCCAAACCAATACCTGAAACTCTTGCCCAAACTCCTTCTTCCGAATCGTTCACTAACGGGATCAATACTTTTACCCAATAATTGGTATCGTTTTCAGCTTCAGTATCTACCGAAATAACATTTCCAATGACAAGTCCATTCACTGAAGGAACCAAACCGGATGCAGGTTTTTGTACAATGTTGTCGTACTGTTCGGAAAACCATTCCTGGTCAAAACCGATCTGTAATTCAGTATACCAGCCGGAATCGCTTGTGAACTGGTTCATGACTCCGGAAACGAAAGCAAGTCCATTGAATTTATTGGAAATCTTTGTCATATCCACCAGTACGCCTGGCTTCACCTTTGCCCAGCCATCAATTTTAATGGTTCCCTTAATCCGGTCCAATTTGCTGCGCATCAGTTTGGAATACGCCCACGCTTTTAATTCGGGATCTCCCAAATTACCGGCGTGCTCCATCTGAAAATTGTCAACTCCCAGGACTTTAGCCAAATCGCTGTCTGACAAGCTTCCCTGATCCGTTGAAATAGCGTCTCCAACTTCTTCGCTCACTATTTTACGATCAAAAGGATCGAAACTTCTTGCAGTTACTTTTTCATATTGACCCACAGCACTCACTTCCAAATCAAACTGGTATATGTTTCCTCCGAAACCCAATTCAGTCAATGGCTGCTGATTGTAATCGGGCTCGGCAATTTTAACATCACCATTCTCCACATAAACCAATCTTCCGATTGCATCGGCACGTGAAACCATAAAATCCCAATCCGACACAAAATACTGGACCATTTCGCGGTGTTTTTGCACGCGGCTGGTATCTGTTCCGGCAGGTACGGTTACTTTTTTAATTCCACCGGATGGCTGCGTATACTCGTTGAGGATCGCTTTCAGGATTTCAACGTCTGTCTTGTCCTTAAAGATCTTATTCTTACGCTGAGCAGTAAGCCGAACAGCAAGGTCTTTTAATTCCAGGCAAAGCTGTGTGCTTCCTTCTGCCGCTTGCTTCACTCTTTGCTTGACAATGATCCCTTCAAAAATAGTTTCTTCCAACTCGTCGTACCGGATCTTGATTCTCACCTGGTTTCCGGGCAGAAAATCATCCCCTTCACTTGCTTCAAAAATTTGCTTGGAAACGTTCCCGTCCAGCAGCGTTAATTTTGCTGTCGGGATTTTGTTCAAACAGTTTATAGCAGCAACCGAACTGATTCCGTAAAGGCTGGAAAGTTCTTTTTCAACTCCCGCAACAGACACAATAAACAGCTTTAAGGAATAGTATTTTTCCTTGTTGCTTTTACCTTTTATTGCACTCAATACAGACATGTTACTCGATTATTTAATGGGTGGAAATAATAATTCGGTTCCCGGAACCAGTTTCCGAAAGTTCTTCAGTTGATTTACTTCGGCAATTTTCGGGTAGAAGGACGCATCTCCGTACTCTTTGTAACAAAGGTCCGGCAGGGTATCTCCCTGTTTCACCACAATGGATTTTGACAGATCGGGAGACATGAGTTTCATAGCGCGTTCTACCAAAGTCAGAGAGGTAGATTCTGCAATGTTTACATCCATTTCTGCACGGATCGGAACACCTTCCGGAGTGAACATGGTATAATTGACAGTCGCATCTGTTAAAACTCCTGTCATGTAAAATGTTCCCCAGATAATAGCCATTCCCTTCGGACGATGAATTTCTCCTGTCACTTTTTCATCACCATCCATAATAACCTGCGGAACTCCTTCCTTGACTACAGGACTTCCCACTGATGCAGCCAACGAAAGAAATGCTTCCACCTGGGCCACCACTCCGTTAAATCCGGGAATCTTTTCGAGGTTGCTGATCAACAAATCATTCGGAGAAGCTGAGGTACCATCAAAGTATAATTTAAGATTCAGTGTTTTAGGCTTGACCCGAAGAAATTTCTTATCCTGGTTTCCAACAATCAACCGCTGATTATCGTCGTAATCCATTGCATAAGACATCTGGTACGACTCCGGATTGTACATCGGGAAGAATGGTATCCCTTTCAACGGCTGATTCTCATCAGACGAGAATATAATTACCATTTTTGTTAATTTACCTCTGGGAAAAGCCATGACTACCGTTCTTTTTTACTTTTAATAATTTCTTCAATCATGTTCACCGTCATTTGGGCACGGTTCGACCTTACTTCATTTTGCTTGGGTGTATTTTTCTCGCTATTATTCGCAGGACCACCAACGATTCCTCTAATGACCAATTCTCTAATGACTACCGGCATCTTTTTAAATTTTAATTCAACCTTTTAAAGTATTGGTACGAAAGTTCAATAGTTTCAGCAACAATTGCATTCGACTCCGCATCAAATCCGTCAATATCCCAATCTGTCGGATAGGCATTGATGAACTGCCAGGTTTCCAGGGGTTCATGGTTCTCATTCAACAAGTTAACCGTTACGGTAACCGGGTTGAATATGAAATTTTCCACTGCATCCCTAAACCATTGAATCAACTGGGAATCGCTTAAAAGTCCGCGTTTCAATATCAGGTTGGAGTAGCTGGCCCGTTGAGGAAGTCTATGTGTGAACCTATTCTCTCCTCCTTCAGTGATCAAGTAGCCATTTGGAATAGTTGCTTTTATCCCGGATACGGTTTGGAAACCAATTTCAGTATCGTTCGTCAGTCCTTCAAAGACCACGCTAAAATGGAAACCAACCGGGGGATATCTCGCAGCCATAATCAGGACAATATTTCAACGGTTAAACCTTCGTGACACAACTCAATTTCCTCTACTGCCACTTCATTGGAAGTTGAATTCAACTGGGGACCTTTCATACTGCACGGAAATGCACTCAGAACCTGCCATGTTACAACCGGCATGTGATCTTCGTTTAACAGGGAAATCGTAATATCTCTTCGATCAACCTGGTTTAGTTTGACAGTTGCCAGCCATTGAGCAAACTCGTTATCTCCTTTTAGAATCCCTCTTTTGAGATTGATGTTCGTAAACTGTGGAATCCCCGGCATTTTAGTTACCTGGTAATTCTTGTAACTACCTTCTCTGTAATCGATTGGTTGAACTTCAAAATCCAAACCGGATACTTCCGTAAACCCAATACGTGCTCCTCCCCATTCTACCTGGAAGTGATAAACTGAAACTGGATAATTTGTTGCCATAATTGTATTTTTTAATTAAAATTTAGTTTTTATTATTCCTGAACAAAATGCGTAAAACGCAAGATGATAAATTCAGCCGGGCGCACTGCCGCAACACCTATGTCTATATTCATTCGCCCTTCCAAAACATCCTGGGTGGTCATGGAAGTTCCTACTCCGATATTTACAAAAAATGCTTCTTCTGCTGTTGCACCGACCAAACCGCCACTGCGCCAAACATCCGTTAAGAAATTACTGATCATCCCTTTTGTTCTAACCCACGTGTTCGCATCATTCGGTTCGAAAACCACAAACTGGCTGGCACGTTTGATCGATTCTTCCAGGTAAATGAATAATCTTCTCACGTTTACATAGCGCCATTCATTGCTGTTGCCATCCAATGTTCTGCCTCCCCACGGAATAGTTCCTCTTCCCGGGAAGTTGCGAATGACGTTGATCGACTTACCACTTAGGGAATCAATATTGAATCCTCCCTGCTGCTCATTGGTCACGAGTACCGCCGGTCCAATGACATTTCTAACACCAACATTAGCCGGTGCCTGCCACACTCCCCTGGTATTGTCTACCCGTGCATAAATTCCGGCCATTGCCCCCGAAGGATTTAATGTAATCCGGAATCCGTTAAGTCCTGAGATTACCTCAGAATAGATAGACGGGCGGCTATTTTGCAGGTAGTTTAGGTTTCCGCCGACGAACGTTGTTGTTGCATTGTATCCGTCAGTTATTCCATCCATCACACCGTTCAGTGCATCCAGCAAATTTGACAAGGCAATTTTTAGAGCATTGGCATTTGCAAGCGTTTGTCCGCTGTTAGGAGTGACTGCAATGAAACCATCTGCTGCGGTAGCTGCATCAGCCATTTCTGTATTGTCAACATCTCCCAAATCAGTTTTTGCCTGATCAAATGCTGGAGTTGGAAGCCCAGTTACGCTAATCCCCAACGCCACCCTAGACTGAATATCAACCACTAAACCATGAACCATCGTTGCATCATCTAGAGTAAGAGTCCTGGTTGCTACTTTTAAGTAATTCAGAGCGTCAAGTGTCCCTTGAATAGCCAAGCTTACCGCGCCGTTGAATTCATTTGCTTCATCAAAACCAGTAATTGGAACTACAGCACCGTTAACGGTTGATGAATAACCCGACACTTGCAGGAGCAAGGAACTGGTTCCATAATTCATAGTCGTATTCAGGTATGGATAATAAGCCGCTGCATACTTCAAGGCATCTATTCCGGTCATCTCATTCCGGAAGTTGTCCGCATCATCCAAGGGAAGGTTGGGTGTAACTTGCTTGACATCCAGGATTGTAAACCGGTTTTTCAATTTGTTACACTGGTCTATAGCCGCATTGTTTACATTCCTTAATTCAGCATCACCAAGAGATAGCGCATCCGGGAAAAGCAATAAGGTTGGTTCGCTCTCTTTTTCAAGGGCTTCCAAACCGTCTATTAAATCCTCATCAGAAACGGCAGAAGCTAAGGCATAAAATCCTACCGGCACAATCCAGCAAGGACCTCCTCCGTTGGCAAAATACATACTCAGGTTGTAATACATCCTGAAATTGGATTCAGCCAGGAGCGGGAGCGTTTTGTCCACAGTAACTGTTCGCGTAACATTCCCGCCAACACTTACATCAGCAATTTTAATATTGAATGCCTGCGGATCCGGACCACCGAAAATGGATTCATATTCTAAAAAGGAGGTGATTCTAACGGGAGTGAACATCGGGATGCCTTCCCCATTGCTTTCGGCCTTTTGCACATACCCTACAAATGCCGGTATTGCTGTATCGACACCCGCAATAGATGCTGACAAGGTTGTTATTTCCTGGACATATACTCCGGGGGTTCTTAAATTCGTTGCCATAAGGATAAAGAATTTTATTTATTTGATTCAACTTGTATTTTCATCGGTCAGCCGCGGCTGATCTCTTATTCCTGATTGATAAAATGTGAAAAGCGCAGTACGATAAACTCGGCAGGTCTGGACGCTGCCAATCCGATCTCAACAATCATTCGTCCTTCCAAAACATCCTGTGTTGTCATTGTTTCACCAAGCCCTACTCTTACAAAGAAGGCTTCTTCCGTAGTTGCACCAACCAATCCTCCGTCGCGCCATAAGTTTGTGAGGAAATTCGAGATCATTCCTTTCACCCTGTTCCATGTACCGGCACTATTCGGCTCAAAAACAACGAACTGCGATGCGTTTTTGGTGGATTGCTCCACAAACAAGAACAATCTTCGCACGTTTACATAGCGCCACTCATTGCTGTTGCCATCCAACGTCCGTGCTCCCCAAACCAACAAACCTCTTCCTTCGAAATTGCGGATCGCATTGATGGATTTTCCGGATGAAGAATCCACATTCAAAATCTCCTGTTCGCTGTCTGTAATTAAAAGGGAAGGCGCCTTTACATTTCTTAACCCCACATTTGCAGGTGCTTTCCAAACCCCTCTCGTATCATCCACACGGGCATAAACCCCGGCCATACTGGAAGAAGGATAAAGTTCTACCGAGAATTTTTTTAATTCGGCTGTCACCAAATTTAATAGGGTTGTATTGGGTGGAAAATCTGTGGGTTGAGGTGGATCGCTTGTAATCCCTTTTTTGACCTCTTGAAGAGTTTGATTATTATAATCAGCCCATTCGGTTACAGTTGTAGTAATAATTATATCTGCATCCTCGTAAAAATGCTGCATGGTCGTAATCAATCGCGGATAGTAGGAACCTCCATATTTCAGGTTGTCGATACCCACTCCATCATTGCGAAAACCTGCAGCATCATTTGCTACTGAGGTAGTGTCTTGCAGGACATCCAATAATGCAAA
>CAMLDR010000154.1 GCA_946478775.1 uncultured Flavobacteriales bacterium | reverse complement strand
TTTATTTACCTTAATCTTTTTAGTAACACCTTCCGCTACTTCTTCCAGGGTCAGTTTCATTTTAACACGCAGGTTGGTTCCGCGCACTACACGCTGACCACCTCCTCTGGAACCGCCAAAGCTGCCGCCTCCGCCAAATGCTCCTCCAAAAATATCTCCGAAATTCGAGAAGATATCATCCATATTCATTCCGCCGCCAAAGCCTCCGTTACCGCCTAATCCGGCATGACCGTACTGATCGTAACGCGCTTTCTTATTAGCATCGGAAAGTACTTCATATGCTTCTGCAGCTTCTTTAAATTTATCCTCCGCCTCGGAATCTCCCGGATTTTTGTCCGGGTGATACTTCAATGCCATCTTACGGTAAGCTTTCTTAATTTCAGCTTCCGTTGCACCTTTTGAAATGCCAAGAACTTCGTAATAATCTCTTTTATCCATATATTTTAGATTGAAGATCGAAAATGACAAATTGAAAGATCAGGGATTTGATGCTTCAATCGTTCACCTTCCATCCATCTTACTGTCCAACAACTACTTTCGCGAAACGGATTACTTTATCATTCAGGTAATATCCTTTTTCAACGTCATCAATAATTTTTCCTTTTAACTCTTCAGTTGGTGCAGGAACATTTGCAATTGCTTCATGCAATTCGGAATCAAAAGTCTGGTGTTTTGCATCCATTTGTTTCAATCCTTTTCCTTCCAATAAGTTTCTCAATTTATGATGGATCAGTTTAAAACCATCCTTCACAGCTGAAATATCTTCCGAATTCTCATTGTTGGCAATGGCACGCTCAAAATCGTCCATCACAGACAACATATCTTTCAATACACCTGCACTGGCTGTAGAAATTAACTCAATCTTCTCTTTATTGGTCCGTTTACGGTAATTGTCAAACTCGGAATACAAACGCAAATATTTGTCATTCAATGCCGCAATCTGATCTTCAGATGAAGGCACGCCAGTATTTACTGACGAATTGTCAGCGTTTTCAACCTGCTCGTTTACCGTCTGATCCTGATTTTCTTGTTTCTGCTCATCAGCATTTTGGTTAAACTCCTCGTTTTGAACTGCTTCTTCTGCCATTATTGTCAATTTTTTGATTCAGATTAGTCAACTACCTTGCCACAGCAAAGGAAACAGACAAGCTGACAGGAAAACTGACAGAAAAAAGCACTTGGAACTAACAACTGCAGTTGTATAACAACATCAGGATTTAATCAATAACCTGTATAGTTATTTAGGACGGGGCAATCCCGGAGACACCCCGTAGGTATCCCGTAGGTAAAGCATAGGTAAAGCGTTGTTTGTATGTTTTTCTAACAAAAAACAGATTGCACATCCTGACAGCTAAGCTTTCTAAATTTAGTCCAAACATACGCTCATTCAAAATATCCTCTAAATTTGTACCTCATTTCAAGATCTCATGCTTCGTCCCTTTCGCGATGTACTTAAACTCCTGTTGTTTTGGATAGTCTGTTTCGACATCCACAGGATCCTGTTCTCCATTCATCATTTTGGGAAGCTTAAAGAAGCAGGTGTTGGAGAATGGCTATTGGCCTTCGTCTATTCCTTCCGTTTGGATCTTGCCGCCGCAGCCGCGCTTTCTGCTCTCCCCTTCTTATTCAGATTATTTCAATACTATACGGACTGGAAATGGTGGGGCCGCTTATTCCGGATCAGTCTGATCGCTTCAATTCTTTTCCTGGTTTTGGTCCAGGCAGGTGAAATAGTAGCCTATGGGGAATGGAACCATAAATTGACTTCCCGCGTATTCATGCACCTGTCACATCCGGATGAAGTGGCACGAACGGCTAATTATTCCATGATCTTCTGGTATATTTTGTATGCATTGGTCCAACTGACCATCTATATCTTTCTTTCCCGGAAATTCTTTAAGAAAAAACCGATTGAAAAAGCCAGTATCAGGCACTGGTTTGAATGGCTTGCATTACCGGTAACTTACGTGGTTGCTGTTTTCCTGTTTTTCGTAGCGCTTCGGGGAGGTTTTCAACCTGTGCCCTTAAACATCAATGCTGCAAGTTATTCCAATAAAGCAGTTGTCAATGATATTTCCATCAATTCACTTTATTTCTTCGGGAAAAGTTATTTGTTGTACAATCGTTCGGAAATAGATGCATTCATTCCGAAAGTGGATAAAGTAATTGCACGTCAGGAAGTTGAAAAGTGGTACAGCTATCCGAAACAACACGATAATTACTTTTTAGAGAACAACCGTCCGAATGTCGTTTTTATAGTCCTGGAAGGCTGGTCTGCAGAAGCTATCGGCAGCCTGGGACCTAATAAAGGCGCAACTCCGAACTTCGATAAACTAGCAAAGAACGGAGTGCTTTTTACCAATATTTATGCAACAGGAACGACTTCTGAAATTGGGAATTCAAGCATTTTCAGCGGACATTATACTTTACCGGAAGTTTCCATTTCCATGCAGCCCGAAAAGCACCGCAAACTGCATTGCCTGAATGAAGATATGGAAGCCTGGGGTTATCACAGTTCCTACATTTTCAGCGGCGATTTGAAATATGGGAATATCGGTGGATATTTTATGGACCATGGATTTGATGTGGTGAAAGATGAGACGGATTTCCCTTCTGACCTTCCGCGCGGAAAACTCAATTTCTTCGACCGCGATCTGTATAAATTCCTGATCCAGGAAATCAATAAGAATAAGAAACCATTCCTGCAATGTGCTTTTACAGGGAGTACACATGCACCCTACGATCAGCCAAAAGGAAAAGGCAAACACTTTACAGGTGAAGAGGCAGATTTCATGAACTCATTGGTTTACGCGGATGAGTGTTTGGGAGAGTTTATCCGAAATTGCAAGAAAAATCCCTGGTATAAAAATACCCTGTTCGTCTTCGTTGCGGATCATGGGCATGCAGTTCCGGGAATGGTTGATCCGGGAAGAGGGAAGTTCTATCACGTGCCGCTTTTATTTTACGGAGAACCTATCAAAAAGGCATACCGCGGAAAACGTATGGACGTAGTTGGTTCACAAGCGGATATCGCTGCAACACTGATCTATCAAATGAAAGGAAAACCGGCTCGTTATCCGTATAGTAAAGATTTGATGAACCCGAAGGTTCCGCAATTTGCCTTCCACGCAATTATCCGCGGATACGGCTGGGGAACAAATAAAGGGAACTTCACTTATTACATGGAACAGAAGATAGTGGGAGACGATACCTTTAAAGACCGGAAAGACTTCAAACACGCACAAAAAAATTGTTCTTACTTCTTAAATACGCTTTACGGAGATTATAAAAAATTGTAAGTTGCTTAATTTTCCGGGATTGTAGGAAAAAGTAGCGTAACTTTGTGCCCTCATTGAAGTAGGTATGTCATCCAAATTAATCAATATCAGAAATTTAAACCCGGAAGAACTGAAGGCAGCAATTGGTGCATTCGGGGAACCTGCATTCCGTGCAAAACAGGTTTACGATTGGATTTGGAAGAAAAATGTCCACGACTTCAATGCCATGGCAAACATCGGAAAAAGTCTGCAGGAAAAATTACAGGAGAACTTTTATTTTGATGGAATTACAGTGGAAGACCAGCAGGTCTCAGTCGATAAAACCATTAAATGTGCTTTTGGGATCGAAGGCCAGTCACAGGTAATTGAAGGTGTTTTGATCCCAACCACGAACCGAATGACAGCCTGTATTTCCTCCCAGGTTGGCTGTAGTTTATCCTGTGCATTTTGTGCCACAGGCCGTTTGAAAATGATGCGCAACCTGAGTGCGGGAGAAATCGTTGACCAGGTGGTTTACCTGAAGAATCTGGCAACCGGTAAATACAATACCAATCTTTCCAATATCGTATATATGGGAATGGGAGAACCATTGCTGAATTACAAAAACGTCGTTCGCAGCACGGAAATACTTACTGATGAGAACGGTTTGGGAATGTCACCTAAACGGATCACGGTTTCTACGGCAGGAATTGCCAAAATGATCAAAAAACTGGGGGATGACCAGGTGAAATTCAACCTGGCACTATCACTGCATGCAGCAAACGATGTGAAGCGGTCCAAAATTATGGATATCAATGATACCAATAACCTGGAAGCTTTGTCGGAAGCCTTGCTGTATTTCCATGAAAAGACAGGATCTCGCATTACTTTTGAATACATCATCTTCAAAGACTTTAACGACGGATTGGAAGATGCAAGAGAACTGGCAGATTTCGCGAAAATCGTTCCGTGCAAGATCAATATTATTGAATACAACCCAATCGATGACGGAGAATACCGCCAGGCAGACCGCCAGAAAGTGGATGATTTCGCCCGTTTCCTCGAAGAAAAATGCAACCTCATCGTAAACGTTCGCCGCAGCCGCGGAAAAGACATCGATGCAGCCTGCGGACAATTGGCGAATAAAAATAAAATGATTGATAAACGAGTTTTGAAAACCGTTTAATCGGTGACTTCGACTCCGCTCAGTCACCCTTGTTCCACTTCCGACTTGATTCTCCTCAATAAAATTCAACTTTTTCTATCGACAAGCCTTATCAAATTCAATACAGAAAAGGTAACTGAATGCTTCCGCTGTAGCTTTAGCATAGGCGCAGCGGAGTCGAAGTTCCTTTTAATTTAATTTTGAATTTTTGAATTTTGAATTTTGAATTCAAGTACATTTGTATACATGACAGTTCAGGAGATTTTAGCGCCCATCGAAACGGAAATGAAATTGTTCGAGGTTCGTTTTCACGAGAGTATGAAATCAAAGGTTCCCTTGCTGGACAAAATCACTCATTACATTATTCGAAGAAAAGGCAAGCAAATGCGCCCCATGTTCTTGTTCCTGACGGCAAAAATGCTCGGCGAGATCAATGAAAAAACATATCAAAGCGCTTCCCTGGTAGAATTGCTGCACACCGCTACATTGGTACACGACGACGTGGTGGATGATGCGAACGAACGCCGCGGTTTCTTTTCTGTCAATGCACTCTGGAAGAATAAAATTGCCGTTCTGGTCGGTGATTATATGCTTTCCCGCGTATTGCTCCATTCATTGGAAAACGACAATGTTCGTGCACTTCAAATCGTGGCCCGTGCAGTCCGCGAAATGAGCGAAGGAGAATTGCTCCAAATTGAAAAGGCCCGCAAACTGGATATTACCGAAGAAGTTTACTTTGATGTTATTCGTCAGAAAACAGCCAGTTTGATCGCAACCGTTTGTGAATCGGCAGCTGCATCCGTTGACCGGGAAGATATGGCAGACCGTATGCGCAGGTTCGGGGAATTGGTAGGCCTGGCATTCCAGGTAAAAGACGATATTTTCGACTACGGTACACCTGGAAACATTGGAAAACCAACCGGCAATGATATCCGCGAACGCAAAATGACTTTGCCCCTTATTTATGCTTTACAGCACAGTGACAAGGCCGTTCGCAAAGAACTCATGAACATCGTGAAAAACCACAACGAGGAAAAGAAATACGTTCAACACGCTATTCAACTGGTAATAGCAGCCGGTGGAATTGAATATGCCCACAAACGCATGCTTGAACTCAAAACAGAAGCACTTGACCTGTTGACGGATATTCCTGATTCAGAATCGAAAAGAGCCCTGATCGGTTTGGTGGAATACACGGTTACCCGGGATAAATAATTGAAAATGTACAATTGACAATTGAAAAGAAAGAAATAGTCCGGACCTTGTCAATTCTACATTCTCCATTTTCAATTAACCTAGTTGTCCAGCAAATCAGAAAATCTGTCTTTTGGATTCCGCTCCCAATTCCTTTTCAATAAATGTTCAATGCCGTATGCCACAGAAGCAGCAAACACAATTGCAGTCAGTGAAAGAACAATATCCGGCACATTTGTATTGAGATCAGCAAGGACAATCAGCAGCCCGATCAGGAAAAGAAAAAGAAATTGTGAAGCTAAGTATATAAAACCTCCTAAAAGCCCATACGACCAATGAGCCCGGTTGTGCTTTTTTGACAGGTTATAATAGGATTTCCAGAATAAATAAATGGGGATAAGTGCCAGCATTAGAATTGATTTGACGGCAAATTTAAGTAATTCAACAGAAAGAAGCACATTTTCAACCAATCTATCTATTTCAACGTTGTGACCAGTAACTATTTTAGACAACTTTCAGTACCTTTGAACCAATATTAAAAACAAACATGAAGCAAATCCTTGGTCTTATTTTTATTGCCTCTATTTCACTAACAATGAATAGCTGCGGAGAAGAAAAGAAAACTCCCAAAACAGAAACAGGTGACGATTTAGTAGAAATAAAAAATGGAATCTATACGGAGTATTATCCGGGGAGAAAAGCCATTAAGTTTAAAGGACCGCAAGATGATATGAGTCTCCGAAACGGACGCTGGTTCTTTTACGATGAAAAAGGAAATGAACTTTCCATGACCGAATACGTGAACGGAAAAAAGCACGGATTTATCTTTGTTCGTTACCCGAACGGAACCATGCGCTATACCGGCGAATTCAATATGGATAAGGAAGCTGGTCTTTGGAAATTCTACAAGGAAGACGGAAGCCTGGCTTCTGAAAAAGATTACGGGAACAAAGCAATTATCCAATAAGAGAAAGCACTGCTTTCGATAAAACAAGCGTAAGCGCAGTTAAATTTAAGCAACCTTTTTGATGAAAATCAAGCGGCTGATCAGATCAAAGAATATATAATAGTATGTCTCGCATTCCCCCGCATATCATTGATGAAATTATGCAAACAGCTCGCATTGAAGAGGTGATCGGGGAATTTGTGAGCCTAAAAAAATCGGGATCTAACCTGAAAGGTTTGAGTCCGTTCGTGGATGAGAAATCGCCTTCTTTCATGGTTTCTCCTGCAAAACAGATTTTCAAGTGCTTTTCTTCCGGAAAAGGTGGAACGGTGGTTAGTTTCCTGATGGAAAAAGAGCACTTTTCGTATCCGGAAGCTCTAAAATGGCTGGCAGACAAATACGGGATCCAGGTTCCTGAAGATAAACCCCAGACTGCTGAGGAAATCGCTGCCATTACCGAACGGGAAAGCTTATACATCATCAACGAATTCGCAAAAGAACACTTCATGCACAACATGCATGAAAACAGCGAAGGTCAGAACATCGGTCTCTCCTACTTTGAAGAACGCGGGTTCAGAGCAGATATCATCCAAAAATTCCAACTGGGTTACTGTTTGAATTCCGGGGATGATTTCACGAAAGCAGCTCTAAAAAAAGGATATAAAAAAGAATACCTGGAATCCGTCGGATTAACCCGGACCAAAGAAGAACGCAGTTTTGATTTCTTCCGCGGTCGCGTGATGTTCCCGATTCATTCCATTTCGGGTCGTGTACTGGGATTTGGAGGACGGACCCTGATAACGGACAAAAAAGTAGCTAAATACTTTAATTCTCCGGAAAGTATTATTTACAACAAGAGTGAAATCTTGTATGGATTGTACTTCGCGAAGGGTGATATTATCAAATACGACAATTGTTTCCTGTGTGAAGGATATACGGATGTTATTTCCATGCACCAGGCAGGAGTTGTCAATTCGGTAGCTTCTTCCGGAACTTCCCTTACGAGAGAACAGATCCGCTTAATCAAGCGTTATACCCAAAACATCACGATCCTTTACGATGGTGATGCGGCAGGAATCAAAGCTTCTTTCCGCGGAATTGACCTCATCCTGGAAGAAGGAATGAATGTGAAAGTGGTGCTTTTCCCCGATGGAGACGACCCGGATTCCTACTCCAAAAAAGTCAGCACCACGGAACTGATGGATTTCATCAAGGCCAATACACAGGATTTCGTGAGTTTCAAGACTTCGCTCCTCCTTGCTGAAGGAAACAATGATCCGCTTCAAAAAGCTCAGATTATCCGTGATGTGGTCCAATCCATTTCATTGATCCCGGATCAGATCACCCGTTCTGTATTCACAACGGAGATTGCGCGTGTTTTTGGTTTCGATGAAAGTATCGTGATCAACGAACTGAATAAGCTTCGTAAAAATCAGATTGCCAAAGAACTGGACGAGCCAATGATTGCTTCGAATCCGTCTTTAACAGATACATTTACAGATCCTACGCCACAGGCCACTTCAGCTAGTGCAGTCAAATCTCCTTATACCCGTGAGGAATATGAATTGATTCGCGTGCTGGTCAAATACGGTGTTTTTGCCATCACAACGGATCACATCGATGAACATGGATTGGCGCATATGGTAGAAGTCAGTGTGGCGGAGTTGATTAACCATGAATTAGCAAAGGACGAACTGACCTTTCAATTTCCCGTTTTCCAGGATATCTACCAGCAAATTGTAGATGGACTGACAGAAAAAACGCTTTTCAAAGTTTCTTATTGGCTGCGGCATGAAAACCCGCAAATTGTGCAGCTGATTACCGAAATTGAAACAGAACAATACGAACTGAGCCCTCAGTGGCTTCTAAAATACAGTGTAGATACAAACCGTGAAATAGACAAACTGAAAAGTACTGTCATGAACGCCATTTACGCATTCAAAAAGCTACGTGTCATGCAGCGTATCGAACAAATTCAAAAAACACTGAGTGATCTGGCAGACCAGGTTACCGAAGAACAATTCCAGGACCTTTTATCCGAACAAATTGTATTGGAACGTGTTAAAATGCTGCTTGCAGGGAAATTGAACCAAACCATTATTCATTAAGGATGTTAGAAACCAGATTCACACTTGGTCTCATTCAGGTTTGTTATTTGAACATCCTGATCATTGCCGTTTCATTTTTTCTGGCTTACGTCGCCAAAAAGATCATCCACCGTTCAGTTAAACGCTATTTAAGCTCTGCCAATATTCATTTAGAAGGCCGGAAAGCCATCTTACTGCGCCTCTTGAGTCAAAGTGGTTTTGCCCTGGCTGCTTATATTTCCGTTAAGAGTTTCAACATCAATAATGACGGGGTCACTTTTCGGGAATTCCTGGATTATCATTTTATTGACACCTCGAAGATCAAGGTCAGTTTCGAAAATGTCATTTTGGTTATCCTGATCATCTTTGGAGCACGCGTTAGTATAAATATCGTTCGTTTATTTATTCAGCGCAGGTTCAGACGCGATAAAGTCACCGAAATCGGTACGGAATACGTCTACTCGCAAGTAGCCAAGTATGTCATCCATGTGCTGGCTTTTTTCTGCATCCTGGTTGCATTGGATGTCGACGCTAAATTGTTCCTTGGTGGTTCTGCGGCCTTACTGGTTGGTTTGGGCCTTGGATTACAGGACGTTTTCAAAGATATGTTCTCCGGTTTCGTATTGCTTTTCGAAGGAAGTATTCGGGTTGGAGATGTAGTGGAATTCAACGACGGGAAATCATCTGACGCAATCGTTGCAAAGATCATCCGCATCAATGTTCGTACCACCCAAATTGAAACACGTGACGGAAACATACTCATTGTTCCCAATGCCAAGCTGACACAGGAATACGTGGAAAACTGGAGTCATGGAAGTACGCTCTCCCGCTTCCGTCTTCCGGTAACAGTTGCCTACGGAAGCGATACACAATTAGTCAGCGAAATCCTGAAACAAGCCGTCTTAAGTCATCCGAAAGTCCACAAAACAAAAGGTGTTGACGTTCGTTTGAATGATTTCGGGGAGAACGGTCTGCAAATGGAAGTCCTGTTTTGGGCGGATCAAAGCTGGGATATCAATATTTATAAATCCGAGATCCGATTTGAGATAGATCGTTTGTTCCGTCATTACAAGATCCGGATTCCTTATCCTCAAAGAGATATGAGAATTGTCGAAAGTCCGAATAAAACTACAGACTAATTTTCGCACTGATCAGCCGCGATCGTAATTTAGTCTTCAAAGAATGTTTTCTTAAAATCAAGCCCCTTTATTGAACTGCACTAACACTTGTTCAGTTATCAAGTGTTTTCTAAAATTAATTCCCTTTGTTGAACTGCACTA
>CAMLDR010000153.1 GCA_946478775.1 uncultured Flavobacteriales bacterium | reverse complement strand
TCGTGTCGACAGACAGCTGCGTGGTCGTTCCGGTCGTCAGGGAGATCCGGGTACTTCTACTTTCTTTGTTTCACTGGAAGATGATTTGATGCGTAAATTCGGTTCCGAGCGAATCGCTAAAATCATGGACCGTCTTGGTTTAAAAGAAGGAGAAGTTATTCAGCACAGTATGGTTTCGAAATCCATCGAACGTGCTCAGAAAAAAGTAGAGGAAAACAACTTTGGTGTTCGTAAGCGTTTATTGGAATACGATGACGTGATGAATGCACAGCGTAAAGCTATTTACAAAAAACGTCACAATGCTTTATTCGGGGATCGTTTGGGTGTAGACGTTTCCAATATGTTCTACGATGTGATTGAAGGATTGGTAACGACTCACCAGGGTGGTTCATTCGAAAACTTCAACCTGGATATGATCCGCATCATTGGTATCGATTCTCCTGTTTCTGAAGAACAGTTCAAAGCTTCGAAATACGATGACCTTGTAAATGACCTTTACGATGGTGTAATGGAATACTACACGAATAAAAACAAGCGTTTGGCTGAAATCTCCATGCCTCAGATCAAGCATGTATTCGAGACCATGTCCCAATACCAAAATATTCAGTTCATTATTACTGACGGTGTAAAAACAATGCCTTTGGTCGTGAGCCTAAAAGAAGCTTATGAATCTGATGGAGCTTCTGTTCCAAGTGCATTGGAACGAAACATTGTTTTGGGAATGATCGACAATGAGTGGAAAGAGCATTTACGTGAAATGGACGACTTGCGTACTTCTGTTCAGCAGGCCGTTTACGAACAAAAAGATCCGTTGCTGATCTACAAATTGGAGTCTTTTGAATTGTTTAAAGCAATGAATGCGCGTTTAAGCAATGAAACAGTTGAATTCCTTGTGAAAGCGGATGTTCCAAGAGATCAGATAGACGAAATCCAAACTACAAATAAAGAGGTCGCTCAAAACAATTACGAAAAAGCGCAGATCGAATCCACTTCATCCGCCACGGAAACACCTCGTTTCAGCGGAAGTGAAGGATATGAAGAAGCCATGCGCAATTCAGCACCACAGCGTGAGAAACAACAGCCGATCGTTTCAACAGAACCTAAGATTGGCCGAAATGATCCATGTCCTTGCGGAAGCGGAAAGAAATACAAACAATGTCACGGAAAATAAAAGATAAGGCGGTTCGAAAGAATCGCCTTTTTTGTAGGGACGCGAGGCCTTTTTTGTAGGGACGCGAGGCCTCGCGTCCCTACAAATTTTATATTGTGAATAATTTTAACTTTGGAACATGAGCCAGAAATTGAAAATTGGAATTGTAGGCATGGGAAATGTGGGAGTTCATTTCCTACAGCGCCTGATCGAGTTAGGACATACTCATATTACCATTTACTCGCGTTCGGGGAATAATCTGCCTGCTTCGATGAATGTAAAGGATGATCAGTTTACCAATGATTTCAAGGAATTTATAGACTTTGATCTCGTCTTTTGCACCGTGAATGACAATACAATGGTGGACATGATCCAACTCGTTTCACACTATGCTCCGGTGGTTTCCGTTTCAGGAACGGTAAACCTGAACCACTTGAAAACAAAATACCCGGTTGGGACTTTTTACCCGCTTCAAAGCTTCAAATCTGACCAAAGTATTCACTGGAAAGGATTGCCGCTTTTTATTGAAGCTTCGGATGCAAAATTCAACTCTTTCCTCATGGACCTTGCCCATGAATTCAGTGGAAATGCCATTGAGTTATCGGAAGACAAACGCCAATACCTCCACGTTGCAGCTGTTTTTGCCAATAATTTCACGAATCACCTCATTGACCTGGCTGCTCACTATTGTAAAGAGCATCAGATCGAATTTGACTGGCTGAAACCTTTGATCAATCAAACGATGGAAAAAATCCAAACGAATAACCCACATGATATTTTAACGGGTCCGGCTGTGCGCAACGATCAAAGTACCATTAAAAAGCATTTGCAATTATTGGAGCCTGATCAGAAAAAAATCTACGAGACCTTGACAAAAAGTATTATCAAACACCACCAATAAGATGATTAGTTACAAAGAGCGCCTGAACCATATTTCCACCTTTATTTTTGACATTGATGGTGTTTTGACAGACGGAACAGTTTACCCGTATCACGGAGAATTGTTACGCGGTTTGAATTCAAAAGACGGTTATGCCATTCAATATGCTGTAAAAAAAGGATATAAAGTATTTATCATCACCGGAGGAAACTCGGAAGATGTAAAAACCAGTTTGATCCATTTGGGTGTTACGGAAGTACATTTGCGCTCATCACATAAGGTGAAAGTTTATGAGCAATTAAAGGAAAAACACGGATTCACAGACGAAGAAGCACTTTATATGGGAGACGACCTTCCGGATTACCAGGTCATGCAAATCGTTGGAATGGCTGCCTGCCCGCAGGATGCTGCGATTGAGATCAAACACATTTCGCACTATCAGTCACCTTATTTTGGAGGTAAAGGATGTGTAAGGGATATGATTGAACAGACACTGCGTGTACGCGGTGACTGGTTTCAGGAAGAGGCTTTTGTCTGGTAAAAGGCCAAACAGCCGGATCTGTGAAATAATGCAGGGGCGATAACTTCAGCAATATTGAAGCTCACCAAATTGATAAAACTATGTGCTATAGATATTCTCTGTGGTTCAAAATAAACCACAGAGATACATAGAACACACAGTGAATCATTAATCAGTTTGAAGAATGAGACGTTTTAACCTTGGGTGAGTATCACGCTGAACGACGTCCCGTATTTTCAATCTTCTTTCTCTTCTCTCTTTTCCTGTCGATCCTCCCGCTTTTCTAGTCTCGCCTCCTTCTTATCTTCCCTTTTCTCTTGCCTATCCTCTTTTCTTTTTTCGCGTTTTCTTTTCTTCTTGGCTTTGTTCTTTATTTCATTCACTATTTCCATTTTACCGGAAGCAAAAATCACCACGGGAATCCGTTTCATCTTTCCAATATCAATATAACCACTAAGCATCACCTGAAATGGCAAGCGATCCTCATCTTTTACTATTTTCATGATGGTTTTCCCGGGATGGATCATATTAATATCTGCAGGAAATTTAAGAATCTGAGACGATTGTGGCCTGATAGAAATATCCTTGTATTTGCCCTTCGTTGTAAAATCATTGCCGATTGTCATCTTGTATTGAATATCATGGAGATCCAATGACAGATTCTTTCCTTCATTGATCAATTTCAGGAAAAAGTCTGCCGTGACTTTCTTCTTAAACAGCTTCACTTCGAGATTCTCGGTTTTTATAAGCTTAATTTGGGGAGGAACAGGAACTTCGATCTTTTGACTTTTGACAAAAGGTACTTTAAGACCGGAATAAACAATTGCCGCTTCAACCGTAATCCCTGTTGAATCCTGACTTTGCAAACTCTTGATTTTGTTCCGGGTGTGACTGATCGGGATCTTCACTGCAAACTGAACCGAATCCGAATCGCCGCTTTCCTGACGCAAACCAACATATTGACTGATCGAAATCAATTTAGTTCCACCCAGAGACAAATCGCAGATAATACTATCGATGTTCATTTGATAAGGAGCTTTATTGACCACGATCGTATTTACTTCGAGGAAAGCTGTATCCTGCTGAATAGTTGCTTTAATCAATGTGATTTCAGTTACTTCGGGAAGTAAGAGATTCAACATTTTTTGTCTTTGTACCATCAGGTAAATCAGATAAGCACCTACTCCCAGGAACAAAATCAGTAATACGGGCCAGAGTCGAATTTTGAGTGTCATGTCTTATTTTTTCGTTTATTTTTACGTTCCTCCCGTTTTTCTTTTCGAGACTCTCTCTTTTGTTTACGCGCTTCTTTTTTTTCAGGGTTTCCTCCGAACACTTTTTCCAAAAAGGTTTTTTTGCCATCTTCCTTCAGGTTATTGATGCTGATTGAATTATCAACGGAAGGTTTCAATGCATTCAGGAACGCGTTGCGTAAAACGAAACTAATTGCCCTCCATATATTGAGATCTGCATTATCAAAGGTTCCATTAATATTAATCTTTGAAGCAAGTTGTTCTTTCTTCTGATTTTGAAGAATTTCAGCTGCACTGGCAATCAATGTTTCCCTAAGAATTTGTTTGAAATCTCCTTCCTGCTTATTCCATTGAACAATATCCAGGTCTTTCAGGAAAGGTTTCACATACCCGCCAAACGTCCCTTTCTTCGCTGCAAATTCACCATACACACTGAAAGTTCCTTTCTTCACATCAAAATTGGCGTATTCACGGAGCATATCGTTGAGTAAAACCAAGTTTACTCCTTTCATGGAAGTGGTCATATCAAATGTTGGCTTTTTGGCCAGTCCGTCGAATTTTGCGTTCAGGGCAAATTTCCCTTCATAAGCCTCAGCAGTAGCCACCAGGGAAGCCGGAAGCAGTTCTTTGCTATCGGTTACATTGGTAAGATTGGTTGCCGTAATATTGATGTTCTTCAAGGCAATGTCCAGTTTCGGCTTTGCTTCCAAATCCCGGTAATGGACCTGCCCATTGTGAATGTCAAAACGGTTAATGGTAACCGGCATCAAATCATCGATCAACTGGGCAAAATCTGCCGTATCGGCTTTCACATCTTCTCCTTTGTGCATGTCCTTCACAAAATTGATGACGGGTTGTTCTACACTGATCTCCCCCACGATAGATCCTTTAAAAATGGCGCTCCATTCAATGGACAGATCAATAGACGGAGATTTGAAAAACGGAATGGTATCTTTTTCCCCGCTTTTATCTTTTTTCTCTACTCTTTTCAACAAACGGATGTCCTTGATCTCATACGCACCGCGGTACAAATGAATATCAATGTCATTCACATGTCCGTAATATTCTTCGAGGTTCTCCAACTTGCCATTGACATATTTCAATACAATATATGGCAAAAGAAGCCTGAAAATGATCAGCGCTGAAATAATGGATAACCAGATAATGCGTCTTCTTCTTCTTCGTTTCTTTCTTTGTTCCGGAGTCATCGCTTTTTTGCGTTCTCTGCGGCTCATCTTTGGTGTTTGTTTCTCTTCCATGCAATTAATCGTTTTTTTTTAAAATTGTGATGGCAATCGGTACAAACCCGGTTAGTAAAAGGAGCGGTTTCGTTTACTTAAGAGAAAAGATAGGTAAAAGAGCCGGGATAGTGTTGAAGCAAAAAGTTAATTTTCCTAAACACACCATTAACCGCGAGCTCCATGACTTTTCGCGATCCCGATCCAGTGCTCGGAAAGTCCTCTGGCATCCGCACCGATTGTGTGTGCTAAAAACAAGGCCAGGGCCATTATTAATTTGGCGGTTTCACCGACGGAAGCGAATGTTTCCAGCCTGTTTGTCAATTCCCGGATCTTTTTATTCAGCAGCTCATTGTGGGCTTCCGCGAAATCAATCAACTCACCGCTTTGTTCTTCCAGTTCGGGGATCATGAGGAGATCGAGCCATTCAGTCGGGATCTGCTTTGCTAAAGCTACGGTATCCATTATTCCCAATTTCCGCCAGGAAGCAAGTGTTCCGGTATCACCCGACTCAGCCAAACCGCTATCGAGCAGTAATTCGAAGGAAACATCCGCCAGGTTCTGCATGATTTCCAGGTAGGCATCCTGTGCTTGTTCAAATGCTAGGGTCTCCTGCCCCACCAGGTATTCTTCCACGGTCAGTTTGGGTAAATCGAGTACTTCTGGGCACTCTTTCAAACATGGAAAACTTGAACCTTCGTGCATGTATTGTGCCGTTCCATTCTGAATTTGCCGGCCCAAAGGGAATAACCGACAAGCCAGGGGCCTGTCCGGGTGCACGCTGCAACCTAAGTCGTCTTCATACAACCCACAGGAAAGTTTGCCGGTGTGATTGGGCTTGCCGTTAAAGAGTAAAAGGGTTCCGGCTGATTCAGTATGCTTCTTCCTAAATTCTTCCGAAGAAAGACCTTTAGCCTGCGCCAAACGCATCAACTCCCAGGGATTGAGCCGCACCAAATTTCCATGACAGCAGGTACCCGAACGGGAACAGGTTAAGGGGAGGGAATCTGAGAGGTTTAGTAATGTGTTTTGCACCAAAAAAGTAAAGTGTAAAGGTAGCAAAAAAGAAAGTGCAGGATGAGTGGCATCCTGCACAACAGGATCAATTAAAAATCAATATGTTAACATTACAAAAAGTAGTATTTGTAATACTACCGGGATTTACTACTATTCAAATATCCCCTTTCATAAATCATTGCGTTCACCTGAATATCTGTTCCTTCAATCGAAACCTTGGCTAAATAGCCATGATCATAAGTCTCAATAAAAACAACCTTAACTACATCAGAACTTATCCGTTCACTTTTATCTTTTATTGAAAGAGGCTTAAGTTTAAACGTACAGGCATCAACCCAAACAACGGCATGAGTTGTTTTAACCTTGCCTGTTCTCTCAATCTGTTTCGTCTCAGTCCTTTTAATTTGTGAGACAGTTCCATCAGGATTTGAAACTTCAAAATTACCAGTCCTGAATTTATTGCAGTCACATGTTTGTCCAAGAACGGAAAAGCAATTAATCATTAGCAACGTGATTATTAAACTCGTTTTCATAGATTTTAAATTATGTATCTCAAAGATATTCATTTATTACAAACCAATTATCTGATTGATAATTACTACCCAGATTACAATTAGAATCATTCCACAAACACTCACAGAATAAACTTTCAATCGCCATTTTTTTGTTATATTTTTTTCTTTTTAGCAAAAATCTTATAATCGTGATCGATCGTAAATACAGCCTCTAATGCCTGCGGCTGATTAATAACCGCACTGTGAGCATCCGTTCCTCCATTAGTAAAATTGCTGTAATTTTCACCATGTGCTTTTAGTTCAGGATAAAAGTTTGCATTCTCACCACCACCCTCAATTGGTCTACATTGATACATATCATTACCATACGTCCATTGTATCATTTTGAAATCACTTTCCTTAGGTAAATATTTCGCAAGATAATCGCCCTGGAATACTGCCAAAGCTATGAAATTCACCTTTATATCGAGTTTCTTTGTATTACTTTCTCTTGCATTATAAGCTCTTTGATAAGCAAATATTGCCCTTGCAACACCTAATCCATATGCATTACCCTGGCTATGACCAACTATTGTAACCGGAACATCATTTGATAACAACATTTTACCTGATTGCAATTTTGCATACGTTTCAGTAAACCCTTTTAAAACTCTGCTTATTGCATAACTAAATGGAGTACGTGCAATAGGGTCATGAAGATGACCATCAAGATAAACAACTTTGGTCTCATTTAGATTAGTCTTTAAAGTTGATACAAATCCCGCCCAACTTTTATCCCAATAATTGCTTTCCCAATATTTCTCTTTCTCTGCCGGGGTTGCGGGGGCTACTACATACCCGCCTCTGTAGCCATTTACCAGATATATCTCTAATCCTTCGAGTTCAACAGCATCAATTACTCTATTTTCACTAAATGCATATGGTGAATTGTGAGGATATTCCGCAGTCAGGGGATCAATCGCAAAGAACCTACCCAAACGAGGGTCGTGCACACGATACTCGTAATTAAGGCTATTTCCCTCACCTTTCAACTCATCATCCATTTCCTGCCCCTGGAATCCATAGCGCAAACGATTCAGGGGATTACCACTTACCGGATCTAGTAATTTCAAGTTCCGGAAGTCCAAAGTGACTCCAAACGGAGAATAATCAGTAGACTGACGGATATCAGCCAGGAAGTAGACGGATGGAGTTGATCCGCCCAGGTCTTCAACCGGAATGACCTTATCACTGACCACACTCAAGACATTCCCCAATTGATTGTTCAGTTCGTAATTCCTTTTCCCTATTTCATGAACCACAGATCCCATTGGATAAGGAACATACTCTGAAGCTAACACTTTAACTGGATCCGCTAAAATTCCCAAACGAGAAGCCCCATAAATGTGTTTTTCAACCTGCCTATAACTGACACTTTCCTGGGATTCATCCACTACCCGTTCATAAATACTTAAGGTATTTCCTTTAGCATCTAACACGTAATAAGTTGATTTTTGAAGTACGTTATCCGAACTGTAGATATGTTTCGCAATGCGGTGTCCCCTGGCATCGTAGTCAAATCGGATGTTTTGATTTTCATTATTCGTCCGGGTAATTTTCTTCACTTTTCCATCCATTCTCCAGGTAATACTCAAATCTTCCTGTTCGTCGTAGATTAATCGTCCCTCCTGGTCGTAACGGTAGTTATTCACATCATTGATGGTTGACGGTGTTGGGTCAAAACTCATACTTTCTAGATCATCCGGGAATGCACTGGCATCCGATTGATCATCTGTAACCGCGTACAAACGATTTCTTAAGCGCTTTTCGGTTGCAAGATCGTCGTGGTATTTGTAACCCAGGTCGTCGATCAAGCTTCCTTTACCATTGCGCCGGACCTGACGCTCAATGTTCCCATTTGCATCATAGACAAAGGTATTCAGGTACATTTCGGGCTGTCCGCTCCCCCAAAAATTGTCACCCAAATTAATGTTGTCAAAACTTTTTGACTGTACCAAACGATTTAGCTGATCGTACTTGTAAGCATTACCCAATGGGTAGATCTTTCGGTCATTCGGATCGGTAATGGTAGTGACCACACGCGGAATATTCCCGTTGTAGAGGTTTGAACTATTTGCGGTCAGGTCACTGCTGCTTTGATCGGCAATAAAGTTTTCATTTCCGCTCACTGCTCCGTGGAAATCTCCTGTAAAGTAGTGTAAACTATAACCATAGACATCGTGAGCCACTGAACGATGACTGCCTAAAGCGACTCCATCTTTCCCGGGATCGCGCTGCAGATCCAGCGTATTGCTGTTTACTCCTTTGATCCAACCTTGTAAAGTATATGCGTAATCCACTCCCTGCACTTTTTGTTCTCCCAGTTCCGTTCTTGCCAACGGACCATGCTCGTAATACCCGTAAGCCGCTTCACGATCCCACAAGGTATTGAATTCGGGTTCATTTTCCAAAGATACCAAGGAAGAGTTTTCATTCATTAATGGGGTTGTAGTGGTACTATAAGCATCCGTAATACGGTTATCTGCGTCATAATCGTAAGCCTGATGCCACTGATCGATCATTCCGGTTTCATAATCTACACGATGTACGTTATCAGAAATCAAATCATAGGTATAATCCGTCCTTTTCACCCGGTGTTGGCCAATTCCTGCCAGATCTTTGATCAGGCGGTTATCCTGGTAAAGCGTTTTCACGTTTCCGTGTATGTCGTAATTATAATGTGTGGCATGGTCGTAAATATGTGGTTTTGGATCATACACTTCCTCATAAGTGACATGAATAATTCGTTGGCGCTGTGTATTGATATCTAAAGTGGTTGGTAAAAAACCTGCATCGATACGAATAGCTTCGTTTGTATAGTCGTAGAAACTACAGGTTACTTCTTTGCGGGTTAATTCAGGGTTTATATCCAGCCACGATAGTAACTGCTCATCATTCACTACTCCCGGCACCATTACTCCACCCACTTCAACTCCGAAAATACCTGCAAACTGCAGATCTCCATCCTCTTCGTTCTCGGATTTTTCTCCTGATTCAACTACACGCCCTAACTTGTCATGCAAGACATACAAATACTTGTTTTGAGCAGATTGACGCGAGTTCTGACTCACTACAATTCTTCCCAAACGATCGTAGTAGAAACGGGAAGTAAACAGATTTCCATCGTGTTTAAAAGTACGTACCATTGCCGGTCTTCCGGTTACATCCGATGGGTTTGTATAAGTTCCACCGTAGATTCCCGTTGTGCGGCTTGAAAAAGCAAGTGCCTGAATGTTGTAATCTGTTGCTGTTCCCATGATCGGGTCGTTGATTGCTGCCACGTCCGGGGTCAGGGATTGGATCTCCCTGGTCATCGGATCAATGGATGTTGAGTTCAGGTAAACCAATAAGCCGGCATCCCCAACTGCATATCCAACAGTATTGTCGTGGAAATAAATATCCCGGAAAGAAGCCGAAGGAACAGAGGCCAATGTACTGACGCCAGACAAACTCG
>CAMLDR010000152.1 GCA_946478775.1 uncultured Flavobacteriales bacterium | reverse complement strand
GACCACCGAGATCTACACTCTTTCCCTACACGACGCTCTTCCGATCTACAACATCCGCTCCGTTCACTGTTTCGGAAAACCCTTTGCCGAATCCGCAGATCAACGGGAACACCTCCTTTTGTGCCGGACAGCAAACCACACTTACGGCTTCAGGTGGAGACACTTACCTTTGGTCGACCGGAGAAACCGGGACAAGCATTACAGTAACTACTGCCGGAACTTACACTATTTCGGCAACCAATTCTTGCGGAACCACTACCGAAACAGTTACCATTACCACTTCTACTATTTCAGCCCTATTCACTGCTACACCCATTACCGGCGCTGCTCCGCTTCCTGTTGACTTTACCAATTTGAGTGATCCGAATGCGGTTTCCTTCGATTGGAATTTTGATGACGGATTCACCGAAACTTCGTCCTCACCTACTCACGTATTCAATCAAAGCGGCAGCTACACGGTTGAACTTACAGTCACGAATGCGGACGGATGTACTGACAGCTATTCACTGGATATTGAGGTCCTGGACATGCCCTCTTCGCTCATCATTCCCAATGTATTCACTCCCAATGGTGACCAAGTGAATGATGAATTCGCCGTAACTGCTGATCGAATTGAGAACTTCAAACTTCAAGTCCTAAACCGATGGGGAAACCTCATTCTAAGCATCGAAGATCCTAAAAAGGGATGGGATGGAAACATCCAGGGAGATCCGGCGGCAGAAGGAACCTATTTCTACCAAATAACGGGCACAGGAATAGACAAAAAGAACTACAACGAAACCGGATTCTTTGTGCTTCAGCGCTGAAAACCGGGAATTTAATCTAAAATAAAAACAAAAGTAAATCATGAAAAAACAACTTTTTACAACCATTCAAATCGCTCTCCTGATCCTCACGTTGGGATTCTGGCAGACAAGTGCTCACGCACAAACCCCGTTTACCATCACCTGGACCGGGTTGACCGGATCCATCAATGCAACTGGGGTTCCTACAGGAATCACCATCACTCAACAATACAATGGTGTGCAGGCGGCTTGCAATTCAGGTTTCAGTAACGGCGCTACTACCAGTTATAGTGGTGTTATACAGGCTGCTCCAGGTTACAACGTCACCATCACTTCCATTGGAGGAGCGGCTTATGCAAGCGGTGCAGGATCCAGAGATTTTAAATTTCGACTGACAAATGGCGCCGTATATGAGCAAGCAACTCCTACATCAATAGGATCCAGCACCAACTGTACAGGTAATACTCCGCTTACTGCTTTTGCTGTACCGGTAGCCGGACAGTTGCTAAGTTCCGGATCTTCTGCTACCATTACTGTATTAAGAGCTCCTGGATCTGCTTCTGGTGGTGGATACAGTTGGACACGTTCATTGACCATAACAGGAACTGTTACACCAGTTTGTAATGCCCCAACCGGTTTATTGGCATCCAATGTGACAGCTTCAACAGCAGATTTAAGCTGGAATACCGTTTCCGGGTCATCCGGTTACCAATATGTAGTAGACCAAACACTTGCAAATCCTGCAGGTGCGGGAACAGCAACTACGGGAACAACTTTCAATCCGACAACCCTGAACCCTTCAACAACTTATTATTTACATGTTCGCAATAATTGCGGAGGAAGCAACTTTTCTTCCTGGTCAACGATTTCTTTCACTACACCCGCTGCCCCTGTTTGCGCAGTTCCTACCAACCTGGCAGAGAATAACGTAATGGCAACCTCTTCCGATTTCAACTGGGATGCTGCCGGGTCAAACGACTTTGAGTACGTACTGGACGAGATTGCGACAGATCCTGCAGGTGCCGGAACTCCTATCAACGGCACATCTTACAGTACCTCATCCTTAAACCCTTTAACAACTTACTATTTCCACCTGCGTCAAAATTGCGGTGGAGGTCTTTTTTCCAATTGGGTACTGGTAAACTTTACCACACCTGCAATCCCTTGCGATACAACTGAGGGACTGGCTGCTGCAAACACAACCCACAACTCTTCCGATCTTTCATGGGATCCACAAGCGGGAAGCACTTTCGAGTACGTGTTGGATCAAATCTCAACGGATCCTGCAACTGCAGGAACTCCAACTGCCGGAACCACTTTCAATGCAACGACTTTGAGTCCTTTGACGACTTACTACCTGCACGTTCGTTCTGATTGCGGAAGCGGAAACTTGTCTCCGTGGACAACGATTTCGTTCACCACTTTGGTAACACCTTGTGATACGACTGAGGGACTGACTGCTGCGAACACGACACACAACTCTTCCGATCTTTCATGGGATCCACAAGCGGGAAGCACTTTCGAGTACGTGTTGGATCAAATCTCAACGGATCCTGCAACTGCAGGAACTCCAACTGCCGGAACCACTTTCAATGCAACGACTTTGAGTCCTTTGACGACTTACTACCTGCACGTTCGTTCTGATTGCGGAAGCGGAAACTTGTCTCCTTGGACAACGATCTCTTTCACCACTTTGGTAACACCTTGCGATACAACTGAGGGACTGACTGCTGCAAACACAACCCACAACGCTTCCGATCTTTCATGGGATCCGCAAGCGGGAAGCACTTTCGAATACGTACTGGATCAAATCTCAACGGATCCTGCAACTGCAGGGACTCCAACAACGGGAACGACTTTCAATGCAACGGGATTGAATCCATTTACAACTTATTATTTACACGTTCGCACCAATTGTGTTCAGGGGAATACTTCTGCATGGACCACAATTTCTTTCATGACATTGGTCACACCATGTATTGCACCAACAGGATTGACTGCTTCGAACACTACTCACGACGCCTCCGATTTGTCATGGAATCCCCAGGGAAGTAACTCATTCGAATATGTGGTAGATCAAACAGCGACTGATCCGCTGATATTGGGAACACCAACTACATTGACAACCTACCAGGCAACAGGATTAAATTCATCGACTACGTATTATTTACATGTGCGGACAGATTGCAGCGGAACAAACTTCTCTCCGTGGACAACTATCTCGTTTACAACATTGGTAACTCCTTGTGCTGCTCCAACAGGATTAGCTTCTGCAAACACAACTGAAAACGCTTCCGATCTTTCATGGAATGTACAGGGAAGCAGTACATTCGAATACGCAGTGAATCAAACTGCAACGGCTCCTGTAGCTGCCGGAACGCCAACAACAGGAACTACTTTCAATGCAACGACATTGGATCCGTTGACTACTTACTATTTGCACGTTCGCACAGATTGCGGAAGCGGAAACTTCTCTCCGTGGACAACGATTTCATTCACCACTTTGGTAACTCCTTGTGCTGCTCCAACAGGATTAGCTTCTGCAAACACAACTGAAAACGCTTCCGATCTTTCATGGAATGTACAGGGAAGCAGTACATTCGAATACGCAGTGAATCAAACTGCAACGGCTCCTGTAGCTGCCGGAACGCCAACAACAGGAACTACTTTCAATGCAACGACATTGGATCCGTTGACTACTTACTATTTGCACGTTCGCACAGATTGCGGAAGTGGAAACTTCTCTCCGTGGACAACGATTTCATTCACCACTTTGGCCTTGCCATGCTTAGCTCCAACAGGATTGACTGCAGCGAATATTACAGCAAATACTGCTGATATTAGTTGGAATACGCAAACCGGAAGTACTTTTGAATTTGTCTTGAATCAAACGAATGCTAACCCAACCGGAAGCGGAACAGCAACCCCAAACAATGCATTTGCTGCAACGAGCCTTACAGGTTCAACAACGTATTTCATGCATGTTCGTGCAAATTGTGGAAACGGAAACTTCTCCCCATGGACAACGATTTCGTTCACCACACTTGTTCCATTAGGGATGGAAGAGCAGGAAACTGTCAGCTTAAGTGTTTATCCGAACCCGGCAAACGGAATGGTCACTCTTTCAGGTCAGACAGAAGGAACCGTAACGCTTAGCAACCTGAAAGGTCAGCAGTTGATAACGATTGACCTTCAACAACAAGCGACTTTGGATGTATCCAACCTGGAGAGCGGAATGTATTTCTTAGTGTACAACAACGGAAACAAAAGTGGTTTGATCAAATTGATCAAGGAATAAAAAAAGGATAATTAATAAGAGAGGGATGGTTCGCTACGGCGGGCTGTCCCTTTTTTAATCGCGTGCCTGCAGAGATTTCGTACAATCATTTCAAAGGTTCATAACACCAATTTTCCACCTTGTAACAAAACTCCGTTTTCCACTGAAAAAACGGTTTACTTTAGCTTCACACTATTTCACTGTTGCCTTTCAGACGGACACGGCCGGTCCCGAGAAAGGAAAACCGCGAACCGTGCGGCGTTTTCCGAAAAGCCTAAGAGTAGGAACGAAACATTAAAACTATTCACTATGTCAGCAGGTATTGCAAACTCGTCGGGAACCCTCCAAGTGGGTAACGGCGCACAATTCTGGGTGTATTTATCCCCACAAAACGACACTTCCAAAATGATCACCAAATGGCAGGTCACCTTCTCCCAAGGAAACTGGAGCGGAATGATTTCCAGCGATGATCCGACTGAACAGCTTCAAACCCCGAACCTTTCAGGTATTTTTGATATCAAGGTAGAATTATGGAGCGGATCTACCAATTCATGGCGCCAGATTCCGCCACAGCAAGGTAGTACCAACGAAATTGGCTGCAACAGCAACTGTGCATCCATGGTAGGAATCGTTGCAGACAGCACCAACCCGCCATTAGGAGCAATCAACGCGCATTTCTGGACAACCTGGGATGCTTTTTGCAGTAGAGGATAAACACTTACTACTTTCCGTATCGGGGTGTTCGCTTTGGCGGATACCCCGATTTTGTTTTGGGGCCAGGCGGCTAAACTTTGACAAGTTTAATCTTTATTCAAACCAATCATAAAAAGAATAATTCAGTAGATCGTAAAAAGATTACAAACATGTGGTAGTTACTTTGTTTAAAAGTTTAATAACAACTGATAAAAACGATCATCAATTTAAGTGTAATTCTTTCTAATTTTGATATTGTGGTAAAATATAAATTTTCTGGACACGAGACGTTTCAATGCCGTCATTTTTGGCTTAAAAAAGGTTATGATTTCAAATTAAACAACGGTGATTTCAAATCAAATGAAGCCTTGATTGAATTGGGGGTTGGTAAAAACATGGTCCATTCTATACATTATTGGCTCAAAGCGTTTAAAATAATTTTAGGCGAGGGGTTAATGAGTGATTTTGGTCAAAAAATATTCGATCAGGACGGTTACGACCCATATCTTGAAGATATTGGAACACAATATTTATTACACTACAATCTTATCAGTAATGTGGAATTTGCTTCCATTTATAAATTGACTTTTGAAGATTTTAGAAAAACACGAATTTCATCAGAATTTACAGAAGAACAGCTGTATGATTTTATATTTAAAACCCTTCAAAAAAACGGTGAATCAATTAGTGAGAATTCATTGAAAAATGAAATAAAAATTTTTATTAAAACGTATTTCAGCAACTCAAAGAAAGGTTCAAAAAGTATAGAGGATGATTTTGCTTCTATATTATTGGGGATAGGATTTATTGATCAGGTACAAGACGTATTAATCGATGGATCACCACTGTATGTAATAAACTACTCAAACCAACCTCAATTAAATGAATTGTTATTTCTCTATTTGATTCTCGATGTTTTCAAAAATCAAGAGTCAATAGATGTAGAAATTATACAAACAGAAATATCTGACAAATTACTTTGCAATAGAGAAGGAACAGAAGAAAAACTTAATTCCCTGGTAATTAAGGGGTATATAGTATACAAACAAGATTCAGGAAGACGTGAAGTTCAGATAAAAGACAGATTAAATAAGTGGCAAATTTTAGAGTTGTATTATGGCGGAATTTAAAATATCTACAAATATTGAGCGTGATGCCAATTTGTCTTTTGACTACATCGTTACTAAAAATGCGAATGAGGTTTATGACAGAATCATTTATAATTACAACCGTTCGCAACGTTCTTTTACCATAATCGGATCATACGGGACAGGAAAATCAACCTTCCTTTGGGCTTTCGAAAAACATTTGAAAGGTGAGACAAAATTTAGTAAGCCAATCAATACAGAATTCAATAATTCAACCAAATTTGATTTTGTAAGGATAATTGGAGACTCATCTTCATTCAGAGATCGATTTTGTGAAACGTTTGGATTTGGTCATTTAAAAGCTGAAAATAATAAGACAATTCTAAAAGAGTTTAATGATCTAACTAATGATATTGCTATTAAAAAAAGAAATTTAATTCTATTAGTTGACGAATTTGGTAAACACTTAGAATATATTTCAAAATCAAACCCGGATGAAATGTATTTTATCCAGGAATTAGCAGAGTTTTGCAATGACACAAAAAAGAATGTTCTCTTTATAACAACACTTCATCAAAATTTCTCAGTTTATTCAAAAGGATTAACCAAAGCTCAAAAAAGTGAATGGGATAAGGTTAGAGGAAGACTGGTAGATGTCGCATTTGACGAGCCAGTTGAACAGTTAATGTTCTTTGCATCTCAGCGATTGAGTAAATATCCACTTCCTGGTAATCTAAAAAACAAATTCGAGCAAAATACTGAAGTTATTTTAAACTCATTTTTATTAGGTAAATCAATCACTAACATTGAGAAAAATCTTGAGGACTTATATCCACTGGATCCACTTTCTGCCGACATATTGACAAAATCGTTACAAAGATATGGCCAAAATGAAAGAAGTCTATTTTCATTTTTAGAATCTGCAGACTTAAAGAGACACATTGAAACAGAGGAAATCTTCCATGTTGCAAATTGCTTTGACTATCTAATAAAGAATTTATCAGCAGAAATTGAAGATGGGGAGAAAAACCCATTCAAACCACAATGGAAAGCTGCAGTCGTAGCTCTAGAAAAGGCGGAGTTTTTATTTCAAGAAGATTATAATGATGCAGCCAAAATTATTAAAACAATTTGTCTAGTTAATATCTTCTCTAATAATGCTGGCAAACTTGATGAAACAGTGTTACTGGATTATGCGAAAAACATTTTAGGGATAAATAACGGAAAAACAATTATTCACCAACTTGTTTCAAAAGGCATTATTAAATTTTCCAATCACCGTTCAAAGTTTAATTTTATTGAAGGTACAGATGTAGATATTGAACAGGAATTAATTGATGCTGTAAAATTTGTTGATAGTGATTTTGACTTGGTAAGCAGACTTGAGTCGTATTTTGAATTCTCAATTATACCAGCTAAAAGATACCAATTCTTATACGGGGCACCAAGGTTCTTTGCTTTTCGTTTTTTCTCAGATTTTCCGATTGATTTGGGCAAGGCGGAAAATGAAATTGATGGATATATTAATTTGATTTTTACTAAAAGGAAAATTGAAAACCTCATTAAAGCGAAAATTGAAGAAATCAGTTCTAATCAAATTTTTGTTTTGTTCAAAGATATTGATGAAATAAAAGAGACTCTTTTTGAGATTGACAAAATAAACTTTGTGATTTCTAAATATCTAGATGATAAAGTTGCCCTTAGAATATTAAATGAAGAAAAGCTGTTCAGAAGTAATAAACTGAAAGATTTAGTAGAAGGTGGGTTATTTAGTAATTCAGCAAAAACCACTTGGATTTGGAATAGAAGTATAGACGATTTCTCAGGTATTGCGAAAAGAAAAATTCTTTCTTTTAAACATCTGAATCAATTATTATCTGATTCCGCATCAGTTTCCTTTAACTCAACACCAATTTATAGAAATGAAATGGTGAATAAAGAATACTTATCTACTCCAATTCTTACTGCGAGAAAAGCTTTGATCAAGCAGATGATCAATAGTGGAGACCAGAGAGACTTAGGATTCAGTGAAAAAACATTTCCTCCTGAAAAAACAATTTACTTATCTCTTCTAAAAAACACAGGAATTCATAAAACGGAAGGTGTAATTTCATCTTTCAGTGAACCTACCGATAAATCTTTCAGTGCGATTTGGGAAAAGTCCTTACAACTATTGAACTTATCTTCTGACTCTAAAATTCCCGTTTCAGAACTTATTACAGTCTTAAAATCAGCACCCTTTAAATTAAAACAAGGATTAATTGACTTTTGGATTCCCATTTTCTTGATTATAAAAAAGGAAGACTATTCTCTTTATTACGAAGATGGTGAGTTTATCCCCATGCTAACTCCTGAAGTTTTAGACCTTATACATAAACATCCTGGAAAGTATTTTGTAAAAGCACTCTCAACCAAAGGCGTAAAAACTGATTATCTTAATTTTTATAAAGAACTTGTTGGATACAACGAAAGCAATATTAAAGGCTTACAATCAAGTTACATTACTATATATGGTAATTTTTTACGCTTTTACCGAAGTCTTGAAGAGTATTCGAAAAAAACAAAAAATCTTTCAAGTACGGCTTTAGGCATCAGGAACGCTATCGCCTCAGCTCAAGACCCGGAGTCTGCATTATTTAACGATATCCCCGATGCACTAGGATATTATAACCTAGAGAAAAATGATAAACGGATCCATAATTTTCTGGATGATTTACAATTAGCAATTCGTCAAATACGAAGTGCCTATGATTTACTAGTGGATTCTATTGAAAACCAAGTCGCAGAACACTTGAAAATAGAATTCGATTCTTTTGACTCGCTAAAGGATAAAATCTTAAAGAAATTTAGAGGAATAAATAAAAACTTAATTCTAAATGATGCTCTAAGAGTATTTTATTCTAGAGTTGTTTCACCACTTGATGTCAAAAAAGCGTATTGGGAATCTTTGTGTGATGTAACTATCGGAAAAAAATTGGATAAAATTCAAGACGAAGATATCTCTCTGCTTGTTGACAGATTAAAAGCAAACTTTGACTCATTATTAGACTTAGCTGATTTGCACAATTTGGAAGTCGGTGAAAATGATAACATATACCAGGTTAGCATAACTGACCGCACCGGTAAAAATAACTTAAAGAAAAATATTTTAGTCTCTAGCAAGCTGCAACAGCAGGTTGATCAACTCGAAACAAAAATTCATCAATTACTTTCAGAGGATGATGAGTTAAATAAAATAGTTTTAATAACTTTATTAGAAAAGGCACTTAAAAAATAATGAGCGAAATAAAACATATTTTGGGAATTTCCGGAGGAAAAGACAGTGCTGCTTTAGCTATTTATTTGAAAGATAAATATCCTGAACTTGACATTGAGTATTATACAAGCGATACTGGCCGGGAACTTCAAGAAACCTACGGTTTGATTGATAGACTAAACTCTAAACTAGGTAAAGAGATTAAAAGGCTTGATGCTGTTGACTTAACTAATATTGCTGATAAAAATCCTTTTGATCATTTCCTTTCTTTGTACGGAGGTTACTTGCCTTCTTCCACTTCCAGATGGTGTACAAAAAAATTAAAATTAGAACCCTTCGAAAACTACATTTCGGATGCTCCCACCATTTCCTATGTTGGGATCAGAGGGGATGAAGACAGGGACGGATATATTTCAAAAAAACAGACAGTTCAATCCATTTTTCCATTTCGTAAAAACATTTGGAGTGAAGATGTCAATAAACTGGTTCTTTCCAATTCAAATATTATCGATTTTTTAAATTCGACAAAAAAGGTTTTTGATTATATAAAACCAAATGAAAGATTTATAGCGATAGCTGAACTCCCGATTAATCCAAATTTCAATCTAAAACAGAAATTAAATGCATTACTAGAAGCCAGCGTGAAGATTTACAATCATGTGGTATTTGATTTATTAAAACAAACAGATTATCCAGTAGGAAAGTTAGACTCTTTCCCTTTGATTGATAATGAAGAAAATTTAGTGATTGACGATATTTTCAAAATCCTCAAAGATTCAGGTGTTGGCGTTCCCAAATACTATGATGCACTTGAATATGAAGTTGAGATTGACGGCGAAATTAAAAAAGGGACCTATAGCAGAAGTAGGTCCGGTTGCTTTTTTTGCTTTTATCAACAAAAAATAGAATGGGTTTGGCTTTTGGAAACCCATCCAGATCTCTATGCTCAAGCCATAGAATATGAAAAAGATGGTTA
>CAMLDR010000151.1 GCA_946478775.1 uncultured Flavobacteriales bacterium | reverse complement strand
CATCCACGGTACGGTGCTGAGCTTTATTAAATGTGAAATTCAATTTGTTGTCAATCTCAGGATCATCCGTAAAATGGTTGATCGTTGGAGGGACAACATCGTTTTTAACTGCCAGAATACAGGCAATAGCTTCTATAGCTCCTGCGGCACCCAGCAAGTGGCCTGTCATTGATTTGGTGGAGCTGATGTTCATTTTGTAAGCATGCTCTCCGAATACCTGCAGGATTGCTTTTGTTTCAGCAATATCTCCAAGCGGAGTAGATGTCCCATGAACGTTTACGTAATCAATGGCTGTCGGATCCAACTCAGCGTCTTCCAAAGCAGCGATCATCGTATTTCTTGCACCAATTCCATCCGGATGCGGAGCTGTCATGTGATAGGCATCACCGGACATCCCACCACCAAGTATTTCGGCGTAAATGGTTGCTCCACGTTTGATAGCGTGTTCGTACTCTTCCAAGATAAGAGCACCACCGCCTTCACCCAATACAAATCCGTCACGGTCTAAATCGAAAGGACGGGAAGCTGTTTCCGGTGAATCATTTCTGGTAGATAAAGCCCTCAAAGCATTGAATCCACCCATTCCCATTTCGTTTACTGCAGCTTCAGAACCACCGGTTACGATAGCATCGGCTTTTCCTAAACGAATTAAATTGAACGCATCGATAATTGCATTTGTTGCAGAAGCACAAGCCGAAACAGTTACGTAATTCGGACCGCGCAAGCCATATTTAATAGAAATATGTCCTGCTGCAATATCAGCGATCATTTTTGGGATAAAGAACGGATTGAACTTGGGAGTTCCATCTCCGGCAAAGAAATTTTGAGCTTCGTCCTGGAAGGTTTTCAACCCCCCGATCCCGGAACCCCAAATAACACCGATACGGTCTACATTCGGGTTCGACTCCATCAATTTAGAATCAACCATGGCCTCTGTAGCAGAGACCATGGCGTATTGTGAAAATTGATCTAATTTCCGTGCTTCTTTTTTGTCGATGTGATCCTCGACATTAAAATTTTTAATCTCGCAAGCAAAGTGCGTCTTAAATAAAGAAGCGTCAAATTGTTGAATAGGTGCAGCCCCACTTTTTCCTTTCAGTAATCCATCCCAATATTCCGCAACAGTATTACCAATAGGTGTAATAGCACCCAACCCAGTTACAACAACCTTCTTCAGCTCCATAAATAATTATTTCGTTCTCTAATGCTTGGAAAACTAAGATCTCTTAGTTAGCGTTTTGCTCGATATAAGAAACTGCGTCACCAACTGTTTGAATGTTCTCAGCTTGATCATCCGGAATAGCGATGTTGAATTCTTTCTCGAATTCCATGATCAATTCTACAGTATCTAGTGAATCAGCACCTAGATCATTTGTGAAGCTTGCTTCGTTTGTTACTTCGCTTTCTTCAACTCCTAACTTATCTACGATAATAGATATTACTCTTGATTTGATATCAGACATCTCAATTCTTTTATAAGGTTTTTCAGCTTGCAAAGAAAATAGGAAATGCGATAAAAACAAAATATAAAGTGACTTAATTACATTTTAAGTCTTGGGGAGATCGTGATTTTAGCTTGAAAACCGCCTGTGCTGTGTCATTTGGATTATGTAACTTTGTGCCATGAATAAGAAATCCATCGCGTTATTCGCATCGGGTAACGGTTCAAATGCCGTGAATTTGATTCATTTTTTTCAGAATCACCAACAAATTGAAGTGAAAACTCTGGTTTGTAACAAAGCTGATGCACCCGTTGTAGCCAAAACTGAATCTTTGGGCATCGAAGTTTTGGTTTTCAGCAACGAAGAATTTGAAAGCGGATTAACGGTTTTACAGGAACTGGATTACCGGGAGATCGACTGGATCATTCTTGCTGGTTTTCTGCGGAAGATCCCTGTCAATATTATTCGTGGTTACCAAAACCGCATTATCAATATCCACCCTTCCCTTCTTCCAAAATACGGTGGAAAAGGAATGTATGGGAAATTTGTCCATACGGCCGTCATTGAGGCCAAAGAGGCTAAAAGCGGGATTTCCATTCACCTGGTGAACGAGGAATTTGATCAGGGAGAGATCCTTGCCCAATTTGAGACGGAATTGTCGCATACGGATACGTTCGATTCGCTTGCGGAAAAAATCCGGCAGCTGGAACACAAACATTTTCCTATCATTGTAGAACAAACGGTTTTAAATCACTAAGATTATGATGAACTATTTCTGGGCCTTCAACTGGGGCGAGCTTTTTAAAGCGTCTATGGTCTTGTTTGCGGTGATCGACGTGATCGGATCGGTTCCTTTGATTATTAAGATCAAAGAACAAAGCGGTGACATCCATCCGGCCAGAACGAGTTTCGTTTCTCTGGGGATTATGATCGGTTTTTTGATTTTGGGGGAATCCATCCTGAAATTATTCGGTGTGGATGTGGGGTCTTTTGCGGTGGCCGGTTCATTGATCTTATTCGCTATGAGTTTGGAAATGATCCTGGGTGTGCGTTTATTCCGTGATTCCGTATCCGGCAAAACGGCAAGTGTTGTTCCATTGGCTTTCCCAATTATCGCAGGGGCCGGAACAATGACAACCCTTGTTTCATTGCGAGCCGAATTTCAGAACATCAATATCGTACTGGCTATTTTACTCAATGTCCTGCTTGTATATGTCGTACTTCGCCTGACGAAAAAAATCGAACAGGTACTTGGTCCGGGTGGAATTGCGATCATGAAAAAGGTGTTTGGGATTATTCTGCTTGCCATTGCAGTGAAGCTGTTTACGACCAATATTGCGAAGATTATTTTGAATGTGGAAGCAGAAAAGAGTGTTCAAAAGGTAGAAAATACGCGATAACCATCGAATTGAGAATTGAAAAGCTTTTCCATTTTAAATTCTCAATTTTCTATTTTAAAAAGCAGTTCATAACCCAATCCGTTTTCCCGGAGAATCTTCAATTCGGCAGAAAGCTGGTCTGAAAGTGCGCCTATTAATTGGATTCCCAGACTTTCAAATGCTTCTGTTTGGATTTCTGCAGGAAGACCTATTCCATTGTCCGATATTTTCAGGCAAAAATGAGTTTGAGAAGTGCCAAAATCTATCCGGATAATTCCTTTCCGGTTCGGAAATGCATATTTGAAACTGTTGCTGACCGCTTCATTGATGATCAGTCCTATCGGGATCATCCGTTCGGCTTCCAGGTAAATTTCAGCATCAATATCGTACTCGAACAGCACTTCCGAACTGCTTCCCGAAAATGAACTGTTGATGCTCAGTGTAAGCGTTTTGATATAATCCAGCACCTGGATACGGCTCAGGTCCTTGGCCCGATAGAGCATTTCGTGGATCATCGACATGGAAATGATCCGGTTCCTGCATTCGCGGATAAGGGTAAGGAATTTCTCGTCCTTCGTATAAGAAGCCTGAAGGTTCATCAGACTGGAAATGATCTGGAGGTTGTTTTTTACCCGGTGGTGCACTTCCTGAAGAAGCGCTTCCCTTTCCTGCAAAGTGATTACCGAGTTTTCCAGTTCTTCCCCAAGCATATTAACCCCGGAAGCAATGGCATCGAAAACATCGTCCTTGTCGGTGATTTCGGTTTTTTGCGTAAAATCCAAACGTGCATAAGCCATAATAACATCCAATATCGCATTCGTGCGTTCCTGAATGTATTTGACTTCGTTCGGGTTCATTTTACTTTGAATTTAGTTAACCATTCGAGTGCAGCATCTTCCTGCAAGAACAATTTCGTGGGTACTGCCGGGTGGCTGATTCCCAGGAAAAAATTCCCGACCACTTTACTTACCGAAGAATCGATAATGATGGCGAATGCGAGTGTATTTGTTTTTCTTCCGTTGGCAGTGAAGAAAGTTCTTGCTTCCCGTTCCATGGATTTAATTCCGCGTGCGTCTATCAATAAGGGAAATTTCGCGTTCCTGTAAAAACTATTGACCACCACCGAATTCTCCTTCGCATGTTCCAATTTCACTTCCGAGCCTTTCTTCACTTTTGTCCGGGCAATTCCATCTTCACCCATCCAGGTGAAATAACACGTGAGGTTATGCGCAGTACCAGGGATTTCCATGCAAGTTGCTTTCAAACAAATATAAACAAAGTAGGGACGCGATACATCGCGTCCCTACTGATATTTCCTTTGTAAAATTTCTTAATCCTTGATCAGGAACTGGAATCGGTCCAGGTTCTTCAACGCGATACTTGTTCCACGTGCTACCGCTCTCAACGGATCTTCAGCAATGTGAACCGGTAATTTTGTTTTCTCATTGATACGACGATCCAAACCTCGGAGCATAGAACCCCCTCCTGCGAGATAAATTCCTGTTTTGTAGATATCCGCCGAAAGTTCCGGTGGAGTCTGCTCAAGGGCACTTAAAATCGCTTCTTCAATCTTAGAGATCGTTTTATCCAAAGCATGTGCCACCTCAGAATAGGTAATGATGATTTCTTTCGGAATCCCAGTCATTAAATCGCGACCGCGAACGGCGTAATCAGCCGGGGGGTTTTCCAATTCGGGCAATGCTGCTCCAACTTCGATCTTGATTTGCTCTGCTGTGCGCTCACCTACCAGGATATTGTGCTGACGGCGCATGTATTCCTCGATATCAGAAGTGAAATCATCACCCGCAATGCGAATAGACTTATCACAAACGATTCCTCCCAATGCAATGACTGCAATTTCGGAAGTACCACCACCTATATCAATGATCATGTTTCCCATCGGCTCTTCCACATCGATACCGATACCGATTGCAGCAGCCATAGGCTCATGGATCAAATAAACCTCTTTCGCTCCGGCATGTTCAGCTGAGTCACGTACCGCACGTTTCTCTACTTCTGTAATTCCGGAAGGAATACAAATAACCATACGAAGCGTCGGATTAAATAATCGTTTCCCTGGATTAATCATTTTGATAAATCCACGAATCATTTGTTCAGCACTTTGAAAGTCTGCAATTACACCATCTTTCAACGGCCTAACTGTTTCAATTAATTTGTGAGTTTTTCCGTGCATCTGCTGTGCCTTCTTCCCGATGGCAACAACTTTACCCGTTTGAATATCTTTTGCTACAATTGAAGGCTCATCCACTACCACTTTGTCATTCATAATGATCAGTGTGTTTGCAGTACCTAAGTCAATAGCAATTTCTTGTGTCAGAAAATTAAACAATCCCATCTAGCGCGCTCCTTTTTGCGTTTTCCCCTCCTTATTCGTTAATTCTTGGAAAGTGTTACAAAATTAGACTAAATAATCGAAAAAAAATCAAAACCCCGGTCTATTTTGCAGAAAGAAATTTGAAATTCAGTCAATTGAGTTGGGAATTTTCGGGAATTGGCGATTATAGTACGTTTCGGGAATAAAAAAAGCACCAGTTCATAATCCAACTGATGCTTCCACTATTTTAATTTCGTTTAGTTTACACGTTTCTCAATAGTTCCGTCATCGTAAACATAAATAACCAATCCTTTTTCGGATTCTGAAACTTCCTGTCCCAGGAGATTTACGATTTTTACCAGTTTCTGCTCCTTCATTCGGTTGTCAATTGAAACCAGGGATGGGTAAGTGCGAACCTGCCCGTTCATGTCTACCTGTTTCAAACGGTAATAGTTGATTGTATTCCGTGCATAATTATATACATTCAACGAATAGTCGCGGTGTGATTCACTGGTTCCTGCACCATCTATCCATTCCACTTTCTCCCATACATCAGCGGCAGGATCTGTAGTCGATTCGATTTGAAAATAGTCGTTATCCTTTTCCGTTTCAGTTGACCATTTCAATTCATTCACTCCCGCCGAATAGGTTCCTTTGAAATCTGACAATTCCACAGGTAACACGATCGGTGTGCAACCAATCAACGCTGTGGTAGTATTTCCCCCCCAATTAAAATCGAAAGTGTAACCGATTCCGGAACTGCTGTAATTGTCGATTAGCAAAATGTAGATCTCATTAGCACTTACATTGAGAGCATCTACCCATCGGTTACCACCCACACCTTCGCTGTTATCCGGTTCGCCGACTCGAATTCCCGTGTTTCCGGTTCCGGATGCGAAAGAACAACGTATTGGATCATTTACGGGTGGACAATTAGCACCTGCATTTGCAGCCGTGAAAGGGCCCCAAAGAGCAAAATCATAGTCTGAAGCCGAGGCCGGATTAATCCGGAAAGAAAGCGAGCCACCTAACTGAATATTGATATAGTACCAGGAAGATTGATTTTCAGTATCCAGGCACCCATTGTTCGAATTATTCAACTCCTGCATTCCAAAACCCGAACTGTTCCCGGGCAGTGATGTTCCTGAGCAAATCTGTTCTGCAGTTTCACAATTTGTTCCACCTACTTTTTCTATAATCCGGATAGGACCTTTTGTTTTAACCACGGTTGCGGAAGAAATCCCGATTAAATGCAGAATCGAATCAATCGATTGTGTGGAATAATTTATTGGTGTACTAAATAAGATTTGATTGTCGCTCAAAAACCGGTTATACGTGTTCGGGATATGTTTTCCAAATTCTTTTAAATACGATTTACTTTCAGCTTCCGTTGCAGTTAAAGTAATTTTATATTGAAACTGGGAAAATAAAAAATTAGTTGATAGAGCTAATAGCATTAGCAGGATAAATTTCATCGCAAGAGTTATTAAGTGTCGTTGTTGTAATATAGACGCTCAAAAGTAAAGGTTGGTTTTCAAGCCAGATTAAAATTCAAGTGAAAAGAAATATTTAGCAGGTTCCAACGCTTGAAATACTGTTCTCAACTAAAATTCAAACCATTTGCACTCGTTGATTTTACCAAGAAAACCTTCTTTTTTTAAGCACTTGTGAAATTTATATTCCACACGATTTTTTATACACAAAAAAAGCCCCGGATGATAAATTCCGGAGCTCCCTGATATATTAAATCTTAATGCTTGAAATGTCTGTTTCCGGTAAATACCATCGCAACTCCATTTGCGTTGCAATAATCAATAGATAATTCATCTTTGATTGAACCACCCGGCTGAACCACTGCGGTAATTCCGGCAAGATGCGCTATTTCAACACAATCCGGGAAAGGGAAGAAGGCATCAGAAGCCATTACCGATCCTTTTAAATCGAATCCGAAAGATTTTGCTTTTTCGATAGCATGACGCAAGGCATCAACCCGCGATGTCTGGCCTGTTCCACTGGCAAGCAACTGACCGTTTTTCGCTAAAACGATGGTGTTTGATTTGGTATGTTTTACCAATTTATTCGCGAAGATCAGATCCTCTACTTCCTGAGCAGTAGGAACTGAATTCGTTTTGGATTCAAAGTTCACTGCTGATTCGGAAAGCATGTCTTTATCCTGCTCCAAAACTCCGTTTAACAAGGTTCTGAACTGACGCTTCGGCAGCTCTACTTTCTTTTGGACCAATAGAATCCGGTTCTTTTTAGTTTTAAGGACTTCTTCTGCATCCGGTTCAAAACCCGGAGCAATAACCACTTCACAGAACAAATCAGTGATCAGATTCGCAGTTGCCCCATCAATTTTACGGTTTGCAATTAAAATTCCTCCGAAAGCTGAAGTCGGATCTCCGGCAAGTGCATCTGCATAAGCCTGCGCTAATGTTGGGCGTGTAGCCAATCCACAAGCGTTGTTATGTTTCAGGATCGCAAAAGTAGGGTCGTTGTTTTCAAATTCAGCCATTAACTGAACCGCTGCATCTACATCCAGCAAATTGTTGTATGAAAGTTCTTTTCCGTGCAATTGATCAAACATGGCTGCGAAATCTCCATGGAACCATCCTTTTTGATGTGGATTTTCACCATAGCGCAGTGACTGACTTTCTAAAATACTCTGTTTGAAAACAGGAGTTTCTTCTCCTTCATTAAAATAATTAAAGATGTGCGTATCGTAGTGAGAAGATACCATGAACGCTTTTTTAGCAAAGTGTTTTCTTTGATCCAAAGTGGATGAGGCTCCCTGCGCATTCAGAATATCCAGAAACTCTGCATATTGATTTACAGAAGGGATAATCACCACGTCGTTGTAATTTTTCGCGGCCGCACGAATCAATGAAATTCCACCGATATCAATTTTCTCAATAATGGATTGGTGATCAGCATCTGAAGCAACTGTTTCTTCGAAAGGGTACAAATCAACAATTACCAAATCAATAGTAGGAATGTTAAACTGCTTTGCCTGGTCTAAATCCGCTTGAAGGTTCCTTCTGTGAAGAATTCCTCCAAAAATGGCAGGATGCAGGGTTTTTACACGTCCTCCAAAAATCTCAGGATAAGAAGTCATGGATTCCACAGGTATTACCGGAATTCCCAATCCTTCGATAAATGTTTGAGTTCCACCGGTAGAATAAATGCTTACGTTTTCTTCATGTAATTTACGTACAATGGGTTCTAAACCATCTTTGTAATAAACTGAAATTAAAGCTCCTGTTATTTTTTTCGTGTTTTCCATATGTGTCAACTTTGTTCCTCTCGTCCGCGGCGACGGACTAATTCGAGGGCGCAAAAGTACCGATTTTAAATGGAAAACCGTTGTAGTTTATTGATAATTAATTACCAACAGTTCCCGGAGGAAATGAACAAAACAAATTATTTACCCGGGTATACGGTGGATAAGTGTACTATTATCCCCGAATCCGTAAAAAGGATTGAAAACAGGACGATGATTGATCATCTGAACCCTTTTCTCCGGGTTTTAAATAGCGCATTATTCAAATTCGTGTAGCTGATCGAAAATTCCAAACTTCCTCCTTTGTAGCCATATTTCAAAGCAGATAAGGTCAGGTCGTAAGAAACTCCAAAATGGAATCCTCTCCAATCAATTTGCATAGTTGGTGAAATAGCATCTCTTAAACGCGTATAAATACCCAACCCAATGAATGCATCCTGATTCAGACCGGTAATTTTACCTCCGTCCTGAAAACGTCTTCTTAAGATTAATCCCAGGATCGACTCGTAATGCCCGCCCTGAACAAATTGTGCGAACTGAGCATCAAATGCCATCTTTGAGCCCGGAATATCCATCGAATACTTCACCATCCCTACATATTTTCTAGCAAGCTGCTCCCCGGATCCTGAACGGAAACGTATAGCGGGAGCATTTAAGTGATATCCGGCAAAACCAACCTGGAATTTCATGTCGTTGTTTCGCGCAAATGAACTTTGACCACCGTCGAATTGATAGAAAAGTCCTGCTGAGGCATCCAGATAGATGAAAGAACTTAAACTTCCTGTTTCACCGCTAACAAGTGTAGGATCATATCCATCCGTTCCATTCCATTGGGAATCGTAGATCAATCGCGACATATTTCCGGATCGGTTTCCAACCCCTCCCTGAATTCCAAGGGAGAGCTGGCTTCCACTTCCTACCGGAAGAATCCCGGAAACAGCAACCGAACCGGTTTGAAGTCCATAACCTGAACTTCCCGCAATATCGTTGTAAAACTGTACGCCCACACCCAGGTGTGCCTTCGGTTTTCTGTCGCTTTTGAAAAAATTGGCGTCTGCCGCCAAGCCTGTCGTCATGTACGTTGTGCCGCCGCCCAGCCACTGATTTCTATGTTGAATCGCAATTCTTTCCCATCCATCATATACTCCTACTGCTCCGGGATTGAGCAAATTCGGAGACTGAAGAATTTGAGTCACATGAAAATCCTGAGAACTTGCTGACAAAGCAGTCAAAAATGCAAGTACCGTTAAAACCCCTCCTCTCATGATTTATCTTGTTACAGTAACATTTCCGGTATATGTTTCTTTTCTGCCATCTGTGTAAGTCACTTCAGCCTGATAAGCATATACTCCGGTATTAATTCTTACGCCATTAAAGATTCCATCCCATTTGAAATCCGGATCAGAACTCATGATCATTCTGTTCCCCCAACGGTCATAAACATACCAGGTGAACGCCAAAACATCAATTCCAACTCTAGGACCTAAATAGTCATTCAATCCATCTCCATTCGGAGAGAATGCTGTTGGCATATGGAATCCAAGGAAACACTTTTCTCCTACAGGATCCGGATCACATGAATCCAGCGGATTTGTTGCATTTGCGATCTCGTCCCCATCATTGATTCCGTCTCCGTCTGTATCCGGATTGTTCGGATCGGTGCC
>CAMLDR010000150.1 GCA_946478775.1 uncultured Flavobacteriales bacterium | reverse complement strand
GCAATACGCGATGCGCTATCCGCACAGCACGCGCACGATCGTGCTCGATTCGGTCATGTTGATTGGATTGCTGATCTCCGTTGTTGTTTGTTCCCTTTATTCCTTTGCATTTGCAGCCTGGTTTTTATTGCTTCTTCGCTTTTTACACGGATTTAGTGTTGGATTCTATCCGACCGGTGCTACTGCCCTCATCACCGATATTCTGCCGGAAGACAAACGTGGTTTTGGAATGGGGCTTTGGGGAACCTTTATTTCAATCGGGATGGGAATCGGACAAGGTCTTTCGAGTTTCATTGTGGAAGTCGGAAACCGGGATGCACTGTTTTTTACAGCAGCTTTGTTTACGGCTTTATCTTACATTTTGTTTTTCAATGTGAAAGAAACGCTGGTTAAAACGCATAAATTCCAGTTGGAACACCTGAAAATCAATTCCGATGAGATTATTGAACCAAGTGTTATTCCCGTTGCAATTGTGATGTTCCTTTCTGCGATGTGCTCAGGAATCATTTTAGTGCTTTCACCCGATATTTCAGATCATTTACACATTGCCAATAAAGGTGCATTCTTTGTGTTTTATGTCATGGCAACCATCCTGATCCGTTTGGTAACGGGAAAAGTATCCGACACTTATGGGAGAAGGGAAACACTGGCTGTTGGTATGGTGATCCTTTGTATTTCGATGGTTCTGATCGGTATGTCAAAAACAGAAACCTGGTATTACATTTCTTCCATTGTTTTTGGGATCGCAACCGGGGTAATCTCACCCACCATTTTTGCCTGGACCGCTGATCTTTCGCCCCCAAACAGACGCGGTCGCGGAACCGGGACCATGTTTATCGCTTTGGAATTCGGAGTGCTTGGTGGTGCCTTATCTACCAATCTTTGGTATCAAAACAACCTGGAATCAATTGGGAATGTGTTTTTGTTTGGTGCAGCAATGGCATTCATCTGCGTGATCTACCTGCTATGGCATTTGAAAACCGTGAAGGCCAAACATTAATTCTTCGGAGTAATTCCTCCGTAATCCAAACGTTTCGATTTTAAATAACGAGGGACGTAATATCCGCTGTTGTTAAAGGTATCAATGATCACACCTCGTGAAGTAGAACTGTGAATAAACTTGATCACACCTTCTTTTACTTCCACCACCATTGCCACGTGCCCAACTCCGGCTGAACGGGTACTTCTTCCTTTAAAGAACATCAGATCGCCGGGTTGTAACTCCGATAACTTCACGGTTTTTCCAAATTCAGCAAGTCCGGGACTTGAGCGCGACAAACGCATTCCGAAGTTGCCCATAACGTAGTAAATAAAACCACTGCAGTCGAAACCGGATGGTGTAGAACCTGCGTAATGGTATGGAGTTCCTAAGAATTTTTTGGCGAATTGAATGATTTCTTCTACCTGTTTGTTGATTTTCGGAGCAGTATCGATGGCCAGTATTGCTGATGCATTTGCCTGCTTCGTCAGGGTGTCAGGTGACGCCTGACTCTTTTGAGGTAAAGAACCTATAGCTGTTTGCGCCTGAAGCGCGTTACTCGTTAGAATTACAGCTATCGAAAATATGTAAGTTTTTAAGGACATAATATTTCTGACGGTGCAAAATTATCATTATTTTCACGAAAACAAAATGATTGGTCTTGAGTAAATTAGAAAATATTGTATTAACCAAGTTGTATTACTCCATCGGAGAGGTTGCTGCCATATTTGACGTAAACACCTCTTTAATAAGGTTTTGGGAAAAAGAATTCACCGTTATCCAGCCAAAGAAGAACAAAAAGGGGAATCGATTATTTACCGTAAAAGACATTGAGCATTTTAACAAGATTTACCAACTGGTAAAAGAACAGGGATATACGCTTGACGGAGCGAAAAAAGCGCTGAAATCCGGTGAAAAAAGTACTCCCGAAGGAAATAGCGGAACTCAAAACGAGGTTTTGATAGATAAACTGGAAAAAATCAAATCGAAATTGTTGGAACTGAAGAAATAAAAATTTGCAGTAGGTACGCGAGGCATCGCATACCTACTAATTTTTATAATACGCCTGATACAAATAATTAAACGCCGCCTTGATATCATTCTCATCGATCAGGTGATTCCAGGAGCACTCTCCTATCTTATTCAATAAACAGGTTCTTACCCCCAGCTGATCGTTTTTCTTGTCGTTCTTCATGATTTCCAGCATAACCCCAACCCCGGTCAGCAAATCTTCCGGACACGGATACAACGCCTTCATCACCTGCACAATCTCATTCAATTCATCCGAAGACAAAGTTCCTTTTTGGTTTGACAAAAAAGCTTCAGCTATCATTCCGAGTGCTATGCAGTTGCCATGAGGCATTGGATTCAATTCCAGGTAATATCCTTCAATTGCATGGCCAATGGTATGTCCAAAATTCAAAGACTTGCGTTTTCCTTTTTCAGTAGGATCTTCCGTAACCACTTTCGCTTTGACTGCAATGGATTTTTCCAGGATTTTACGGACATTTTCTTCAGAAAACAACTCGTCCTGCTTACTGTCAATTAAACGGTCCCATTCTTTCTCATCAGCAATCAATGCGTGTTTCAATACTTCTGCAAAGCCACTTCTCCATTCCTCTTCCGGAAGGGTAGCCAAAAAGCGCTGATCGACATAAACCGCCACCGGATCGTAGAATGTTCCTATCTGGTTTTTAAAATTCCCCAGGTCTATTCCGGTTTTTCCTCCAATTGCGGCATCTACCATTCCCATCAACGAGGTTGGGATATGAATGCACGGCAAACCTCTTTTATAAATAGAAGCAATGAAACCTCCCATATCGCTTACAACGCCACCACCCAGTGTAATGATTAAGTCAGAGCGAACAATTTCGTAATCAGAAAGCGCTTCCAATACCTGGAAACAAACTTCCATGACTTTATTCTCTTCTCCTGTAGGCAATAAAATCACCTCTGCATCTTCCAGTGTCGGAAAAGCAGTTAAAAGGTATTCCAAACAAAAGTCGTGTGTATTCTCATCCACCACGATGACTTTCCGAACATCTTTATAAGATTCATGGAGCAAAGCCGGGAAAGAAGAAAGTTCCAGGTTACCGACTTCTACCGTGTAAGAATTACATTTAATTTTTTTCAAAGCGCTAAATTCAGTGATGTAACAAATAAATTCAGATTAAAGGTGAACAAAAATACTGGAAAGCGATTAATTTTGTTCTATGATATCTTTTAATAACACAGAAATTGCGTTCAAACATAAGTCCAATAAGGATCTGAAACGGGCACATTTTCTTTTTTCCGTAATGGCAAGTCCATTCCTGGTAAAAACCGGAAAGGGATTGACACGCTTTGGGTTGAATACCGGTCTTCCGATCAAAGGAATGATCAAATCAACCATCTTTGCACAATTTTGCGGAGGAGAGACCATTGAAGAATGTACTTCCACCATTGATACCATGTGGAAACACCACGTGGGAACTATTTTGGATTATTCGGTGGAAGGAAAAACCAGTGCAGAAGATTTTGAATACACTACAAAAGAAATCATTGCCACCATTCACAAAGCAAAGGGCAATCCGGGAATTCCATTCGCGGTTTTCAAAGTTACGGGAATCTCCCGTTTTGGCTTAGTGGAATTAACCAATCCGGGAATTGAGCACCTTTCAGAAAGTGAGTTAAAAGAATATCACGAAACAGTGGAGCGCGTTGACCGCATTTGCAAAGAAGCATTTGACGCAGACGTTCCGGTGTTCATTGATGCAGAAGAAAGCTGGATCCAGGATGTCATTGACCGCATCTGTCATGAAATGATGGGGAAGTACAACAAAGAGCGTGCAATCGTATTTAATACGGTTCAAATGTACCGTCACGACCGCCTGGCGTTTTTGAAAGAGAGTATTGCCTGGGCGAAAACTGAAAATGTGCAGTACGGAGTGAAACTCGTACGCGGCGCTTACATGGAAAAAGAACGAAGAAGAGCTGCTGAAAACAACTACCCTTCTCCTATTCAACCGGACAAACAAACCTGCGATACCGATTACGACAAAGCATTGGACTTTGTGACGGATCCGGAGAACTTTTCTCAAATGGCTTTGTGCGCTGGCTCACATAATGAAGATTCTTCCGCCTATCTGGCAGAACTGATCGAACAGAAAGGGATTGATAAATCAGACAAACGCATTTACTTTGCCCAGTTATTGGGAATGAGTGACCATATTTCTTATACGCTGGCTTCAAAGGGATTCAATGTAGCCAAATACGTCCCGTACGGACCGGTAAAGGAAGTGATTCCCTATCTTTTCAGAAGAGCAGATGAAAATACTTCCGTGAAAGGACAGACCGGCAGGGAACTGAACCTGATCAAAGAAGAACTAAAAAGAAGAAAGGGAGCCTAAACGGACTCCCTTTCTTTTTGGGTTTGAATTTTATTAATAACAAATAATCGAATTTGTTAAGCGGCAGCAAACAGTTAACGGAATAAATTCACGTGACCCAATTGCTCCCTTTTTTCATCACTTGATGAAGTCTTGTACGTAATTTTCCACGAATACATTCCTTCCTTACAAGCAATTCCTTTATATGTTCCGTCCCAGCCTTCTTCCGTGTTTGTAGTTGAAAAAATCAACTCACCCCATCGGTTGAAGACTTCTAATTCGTATTGATTCTTATCTACTCCCGAAGTTACGATCGGCAGGAAAACAGGGTTGAATTGATTTCCATCCGGTGTAAAAGTGTTCGGTGCATACAAAATTACACCTTTTTCCATTAATATCACCTTAGTAATTGAATCTACACAACCATGTTCGGAAATTGCCACCAATGTTACCTGGAAATTTTGTTCGGGCTCCACCACGAATGTATGTGTTGGGCTGAAATCATTGGAAATTTCTGTTCCGTCGCCGAAATCCCAAATGTACTGTGTTGCACCGGTTGATGTGTTCACCAGGTTCGATTCCGGAGAAATCACAGAAATTACCCCGGGATTTGCCGTGAAACCGGCAGTCGGATTCGGGTACACACAAATGAAACTCGGATAAGCCTGCGACCAAACACAACCTAACGCAGTTGTTGAAGTAACTGTAAGGTCATAACATCCCTGGTTTTCATACAAATTCGTCACCGTGTCATTTAAACTTGACAAGGTGTTTCCATCTCCAAAAGCCCATTGTGTATTTGCACTTGGTGTTCCTGTAGAATGATTAAAGATCATTGCTGTAAAAGGCTCGCATGCCGGTCCGGAAGCCGGATCAATCTGGAAGATCACCGGTTCTTCAATAGCAACCACTACCTCATCCGTATTCGTACAACCTGCGGCAGAAGTCCCCGTAACCGTATAGGTTAAAGTCCCTGCCGGAGAGAAGGATACGTTATCCGTAATGCCGTTATCCCAGTCGTAAGTATTGGCTCCTGAACCTGCCAGCGTCGTTGAAGATCCTTCACAAATAATCTGATCCGGTCCCGCATTTACGTTTGGCAACGGATTAACGGTTAAAATGGTTGTATCCAAACCAAAACAGTTGGAAGCGTCGTAACCGTGTAAGACAATCGTATAAGTTCCAACAGTCGGAACATAAGCCTGACCATCCGTAATCCCGTTATCCCAGGTATAAGTTGTCGCAGCTCCTGTTCCCGTAAAAGTAACGGAAGTATTCTCACAAACAGTTACATCCGGTCCGGCAGAAATAACCGGCGCCGGTAAGAATGTTACCGTCAATGAATCCTGGTTGGCACAGCCATTCCCATCCGTTCCTGTCACTATGTATTTTCCATCTATGGAAGGAATAAAAGGAGTTCCGTTTGAGGCACCATTATTCCAGGTATAAGCAATCGCTCCGGAACCATTCAGGGTCATCGGTGTGTAAGGGCAAAGCTGCTGATCCGCACCTGCTTCTACCGGTGGAAGATCATAAACCGTGATATTTCTTACACGAGTATGCGTACAACTGTCTTCGTTCATGGCGACCAAAGTGATCGTATATGTTCCTGAATTCTGGTAAACGTGTGTCGGATTGGCACTTGTCTCCAAAGGAGTTCCGTCTCCAAAATCCCAGGAATAGGTCATGTTTTGATTGATCAGATCGGTAGAACCATTTGTAACTGTAACCGGAGCCAGCATACAGGTATTCGGAACTGTAAAATCTGCAGTTGGAATGGATTTTACCGTTACTTGCTGAATGATTGTATCCTTACAACCCGCTGTTTCAAAAGAAATCAAGCGCACGTCATAGACACCCGGAGCAGCATAGGTATGATTCGGGCTGGCTTGTGAGGATGTAGTGCCATCACCGAAATTCCAGAGATTCGCTGCAATGGCATTGTTATTTACCGTCGAAGTATTGGAGAACTCAACGTTCAATTGCCCGCAGGGTTGTGTATAGGTGTAATTCGGAACAACGATCGTTGGCTCCAATGGCGCTTCTATGGTAACAGAACAAGAACCGGCATTGGTTAATGTCGTCAACTCACAGGAATACACAGCTCCAAGCGGAGGATTTGCAATGGTGATCGAAGGTGTTGTAGCTCCATTACTCCACAAATAGCTGCTGAATCCGGTAGGAGCTGTTAAAGTAGCATTATTATTTCCCTGGCAATATTGGACGGTTAGTTTTAAAGGCTGGCAGTTCATCGTTAGATAAGAATATCCAAAGTGAGCTCCTTTTGAACAATCTTGGGTTACAAATTCAATTTGTACTGTCTGACCAATAAATGCGGATAAATCCAAAGCGGCAGTAGACCAAGGTAACCAATTAACACCATTACAAGTTTGAAAATTTTGCCCGGGCTGACCGGAATATACATCAAAGACTCCACATGGGCCTCCAATTTGATTACCCGCCTGATCCCGAATTGTAATTTTCAATCTTGGTTGAGAATATTCAGTATGATCTGTTCCTCCATCCTCTAAAACTGCAGCATACTTATAAATCAACAGCGCGTTATCAATAGTTACCGGCATCGTATAACTCAATGCTTCTGTCATAGAACCGGTATTACTATCTCCCAGCTTCGCAACTACAAAAGATCCGGAAGGTAAAATCGGTAATCCACCACAAGTGTAAGGGTCTGTTCCCGGAGTTGTAATAATAGTATGTCTTCCAGCCACTACCCCATTCACTTGGAAAGGATCCCAAACTGCAGGTACTGGTGGATCATCTGTTGTTATCATCACTCCTGTAAACCCAGTCCAGTTATTAAAACCTCCCTGGGCAAAATTGGCGTTTGGACAAGCCGGCTGCAATTGAGAGTAAGCAGTACCGGTTATTAGCATCAAGCCGATAAGCATCAGCTTAAAAAAATCTTTCTTCACAATCATTTAATCATCATTAATTGATACGTTAAAGTTACGGAAGAATGAACGGATAGTTGCCTTTTAATGAAATTGATTTTGTTAAAAATAACAGGTATTGAAGGAATCTTAAAGATATTTACATTAAACTAAGATGATCGTTAAGAATTAAAAACGTAATCCCCTAATACTTTACAATTTATATATAACTATGCTTTTCTTTCAAATAATTCAAGGTCTGCCCTTCCGGTGAATTTGGTTCCGGCTGGTAATTGTATTCCCATTCGGCGACCGGTGGCATACTCATCAAAATAGACTCGGTCCTTCCACCAGAATACAACCCGAACTTGGTCCCTCTGTCGAATGCCAGGTTAAACTCGGCGTAGCGCCCTCTGCGGTAATTCATCCAGTGTTTTTCAGAATCTGTATGGGACTTGTTTTTCCCAAACTCAGCCTGTTCTTCATAAAGGAAAGGGAAACTTTCTCCCAAATCCACACAAAAACGGAACAGTTGTTCTTTATTCAGCTGGAAATGATTGTTTAAATGGTCGAAGAAAATACCACCCACCCCGCGGGTCTCAGATCGGTGAGGCAGGTAGAAATAGTCATCTGCCCATTCTTTGAACTTCGGATAGAATGATTCGTCGTACTTGTTGCAAACGGTTCTTAGCTTTTGATGGAACAAAACTGCCTGTTCATGCACCACATAATGCGGAGTCAGGTCAATCCCTCCTCCAAACCAGTAAATTCCGTTGTCTAACTCAAAATAGCGGACATTCATGTGCATAATCGGCACATGCGGATTATTCGGATGCAAAACAATGGAAACACCGGTTGCATAAAAATGATTTCCATCCAGCTTCAATTGGGTTTTCATTTCTTCGGATACAGGTCCGTAAACTTCCGAAAAAGCCACTCCACCCTTTTCGATCACCGAACCGTTTCGAATGGTGCGGGTTTTACCGCCGCCGCCTTCCACACGATCCCATGCATCTTCTGAGAATTTTGCGGTTCCGTCAACACGTTCCAGCTCCTTACAAATAAACAGCTGTAATGCGCGGAATTCCTGCCCTATCAGTTCCTTATTCATAGAAAACCCCTACCCGAATTAATTCATAATCTTCGTGCTTCAAAATAAAGCAAGACTGGTTCTCATACCCTCCGCCGGCTGCCACAGGTTTCAGTCCAAATGCATTAATGACTTCACTGTCCACGTCTTCTTTCATTAACAAGGTCTTCGTAAAATAGTAAACTACATCGAAACCATGAGCTCCGGCCTTGTTCATATCGGCTCTGTACTTCTTGCGGTATAAACGAAGTAAAGTCTGTGTATCCGTCAATGAATAATTCAAATCGCTGGAAGATGCCCAGGTGATTTTGTACTTTGTTTTGTAGTATCCCGAAACATCGTCAAATCCGCCCCATTCTTTCACTCCAAATACCGTTACGTCTGCATTCGGTGATTTTCCGATTGCTTTGTGCAATGAATTAATGAAACTGATTACGCTTCCTTTATCCCGGGACGGGAAAATCACTACTGACTCACCGCTTTTGCGAATAAACGTAGTGAAATCAGAAGTTTTTGCTTCAATCAGTTTGATATTCCCATTCTTTTTAGACAGTTCAATGAACCGTTTTCTATAAGCATCGAACAATTCCTGGTCTTTCGTATTCCCAGGATTCACCAGGATAATTTGAGCGGTCTTAAATTTATCAATCGTATATTTTGCCAATACTTCCTGCTGTGTCATATCGGATGTCACCGAAGCATAGATATAAGGATTGTTCTTTAACAAGGAACTATTGCACGCAGAAGGGCAAACCATGCGAATCTTTTGCTGCCCGCACCATCTTCCCACAATGTCTGCGCTTTGCGGAACCAAAGGACCGAAAATCAAATCCATTCCCTTCATTTCGGCAGTGTTCAGGACCTTCATTATCCCCACTGAGTCCAGGGGGATATCAATCACTTTGATGGTTGCATCAAAACCTAATTTCTCTAACGAATCTGCAGCCAGTTCAACTCCCATATAAAATTCGGTAGCCAGATTTTTCAGAGCCGTATTCCCTGCTTTATCATTCAAACCGAAACTAAGCAGTACTGCAATAGTATATTTCGTTTTTGATTTGAATATCAATTCCTCATCAACTTTGCGAATTTCTTGTTTTGGCTGAACTTCGCGAATCGGAACCTGCTTGACGTTTTCCTTCTTCAGTGGAATGCGCAGCACATCTCCCGATTTAATGCTGCTTGATTTCAGATTATTAAATTTCTGAAGTTCGTTTACAGGCACCATGAACCGTTTGGAGATCGTATACAGGGTTTCGCTTGCTTTTACTTCGTAAACCAAAACCGTATCGGTAAATGTCACGGAAGGCGTTGTTACCTTGGGTTTATCTTCCTGTTTCGGCGGAATGTTCTCATTTGTCGGAGCAATCACCACTTTCAGCACCTGTCCTGCTTTGAGGCCTTTGTCAATACCGGGATTATACTTCAGGAGATCATCCACAGAAGAGTTGTACTTTTTGGCTATGGAAAATGCCGTTTCCCCCTTTTCAACCGTATGTTCACGAACGAGCGTACCGCTTTGAACTTTCATATCAGCTCCTCCAAGCGGAATCAGGTAACGGTATCCTTCCTTCACTCCCTTTTCGATTCCGGGATTCGCAGCAACGATCTCATCTACCGGAACATTGTATGTGGTATGTATTCCCCACAAAGTATTCCCTGCCTGAGCGACATGGACCGCATATTTTTTCCCGTTGGAATATTCATAAACCCAATCTTTTGGTTCGACCTGGGCAAACGCACCCTTTGAAAAAACGATCAGGCACAGTAAAGCAACATACTTCATATCTTAAAAATAATGGTTCTTTAATCCAGTAATTGTGCCAGTATTATTCCCATTCAAT
>CAMLDR010000149.1 GCA_946478775.1 uncultured Flavobacteriales bacterium | reverse complement strand
TGTTGCTTTTCCATTAAAAGATGAAGCTTGTTTAAACCATAAAAAGCCGTTCCGTATTTATCAACATAGTACTGTAAAGGCTTTTTTAGTCGGATGAGTGCGATTCCGCATTCATGTTTAATTGCATCGCTCATGGGCATCAAAAATGTGGTGCAAAGTTACGGAATCTAAATCGATTCAGGGGAGAAATATTCTACCAAAAAACAACTTTTTATTGATATCTTAGTCTTAGTATATAGAGGGCTGATTCGTCATGTTTTAGCTTCTTTTAACTTAGGTGTATACTTTTTTGTAAATTCGATTTATGACTAGACTGGTGATGGTGTTCCTGCTATTGGCTTCGTGTGCTGTTTATGCGCAGGAATCGGCAGTTACTATGCGTCCGAATCGCGGTCAGTGGGATTCAAGAATCGATTATTTGATCGGATTACAAGGAGGAAATATGTACCTGGAACAAACCGGATTCACCTATTTTTTCTATGAATTCAATGGGCACGATCATGACGGGGCTCATCAGGAAGAGGAAATGAAAGGATATTGTGTCAAATCTATCTTTTTAAACGCAAAAAAATCTGCTCAGGTTTCCGAATCGAAACAGCAAAGTTATTACCGTAATTACTTCCTGGGATCGGACAAAAATAACTGGAAATCAAAAATCCATGATGTTCAGGAGGTGAGTTATAAAGCAAAGTATCCAAACATTGATTTGTTGGTGTCTACAACCGGAGATCAGGCCAAGTATTCCTGGATTGTATTACCGGGTGGAAATTTCAGGGATATTCAATGGAAATATGACGGAGCAAAGGAAACGAGTCTTCTTGCTTCAGGAGAATTGAGAGTAGATCATGGTTTGGGACATTTCATAGAAGGAAAACCTATAGCCTGGAAATTGAAGAACGGAAGGAAAGTTCCTTTAAAGGTAAACTACCAATCTAACGAAGGTGTTTTTTCTTTTAGTTTGGATGGATCCTATACGGATTCGGATACGATCGTAATAGATCCATCACTTACATTTTCGTCATTTACCGGTTCGCTTTCCGATAACTGGGGGTTCACTGCCGCCCCTGATCCGGCTGGAAACCTCTATGCCGGCGGAATTGTTTTCGGAGGTGGATACCCTGTAACCACAGGCGTTGTGAGTGAGGCCTTCAGCGGAGGAACACCCACTGACGGTGCACCTGCCACAAGCCCGCTGAGTCAGGGGTTTGATGTGGGGATCTCCAAATTCAACAGTCTTGGTACGGCATTTATTTTTTCAACTTATGTTGGAGGTTCGTCCAATGAAACACCACATTCCATCGTTTCCGATTCCCAGGGCAATATGTATTTGCTGGGAGTTACTTCTTCCACCAATTTTCCAACTTCCGCGCTGTGTTATGATAATTCATTCAACGGAGGTACAACCATAAGTCCGGACAATCTGAAGTTCAACGGTTCGGATATTTATGTACTGGAATTGAATCCGACAGGGACAACTCTGATGGCTTCAACCTATGTTGGAGGAACCGGCAATGACGGTATGAGCTTCGGAACCCTTCAATACAATTATGGAGACAACTTTCGCGGTGAGATTATTGTGGACCAAAACTTTGTTTATTTCTCCAGTGTGACTCAATCGGGTGATTTCCCGACTGTTTTGGCCAGTCAGCCATCCCTAAGCGGCACCCAGGATGCTGTGGTGGTCAAAATGACTAAGAACCTGAATTCGGTCATTTGGTCTACTTATTACGGCGGAAGTATGGACGAGACAGGAAATGGGATTGCACTTTCCGGAAATGGAAGTTTGTATGTGGTCGGTGGAACGAGTTCTTCCAATCTCAATTTAAACGCAGGTGGCTGGGATGCAAGTTATAATTCCGGACGAGACGGATTCCTGACTCGATTTGATGTGTTGACAGGAGCAGTTCTGAATGGTACTTACATAGGCACACCGGATTATGATCAAAGTTATTTTGTGCAGGTGGATGATGACAATGACGTTTATGTTTTGGGACAAACCGCAGGGGATTGGACTATTACTCCAGGACTTTATGGAAACGCGGGTTCGGGTCAGTTTATCATGAAATTCAATCAGGGTTTAACAAATCAGCTTTGGGTAACGACGATTGGTGCGGGTTCAGGTAATATTGAAATTTCTCCGACAGCTTTCCTGGTTTCAAACTGCAAGGACATTTATCTTTCAGGATGGGGTGGGACCGTAAACTTTCAAAATAGCCAGGCCACAACCAGTTCTTCCAATAATTTCCCGGTTAGTTCGGATGCATTTCAACCCACTACGAACGGAAGTAATTTTTGGATCGCTGTTTTGAATGAAGATGCAGCCACATTGAAGTATGCTACTTATATCGGGGGATCCAGTTCTTCCTTTAATCATGTGGACGGTGGAACAAGTCGTTTCGATAAGAACGGAAATATCTATCATGCAGTTTGCGGCGCGTGTAGCGGGAATAATTTCGGATTCACTACAACTCCAAATGTAATAGGACCTCAAAACCTAAGTGTAAACTGTAACCTGGCGGCTTTTAAATTCGAATTGAATACGATCGAAGCGGTTGTGGCAGCACCTGATCCGCTAGTTTGCTTACCTGACCCTGTTATTTTCAATAATAACAGCGCAAACGGGAATGAATTCGAATGGCATTTTGGGGATGGGAACTCTTCCACGCAGGTAAATCCTTCACATCTTTACAGTGGTCCGGGCCAGTACACTGTAACGTTAATTGTTAGAGATACGACCATGTGTTATTCGCCTGACACCGTTCAGTTTATAGTGAATATCGGAGATTTTAACGGCGGGATCGTAAATCCGATAGCGCAGACCTGTGTAAATGTCCCGGTACAAATGGAAGCTTTCGGAGGATCTGTTTATCATTGGGAACCTGCTGCACTTTTTAATAATCCGAATATTTCTGACCCGATGGTTACCGTAAGCCAAAATACAGCGATTTATTGTATTATTTCAGACAGTTGTGGAATTGATACGGTATATGCCCAGGTGAACGTACTTAACGGAGGTTTGGATATTTCGAATGATACGGCAATCTGCATCGGAAATTCGGTCAATTTGTTTGCGCTGGGGGTTACCCAGATTACCTGGAATCCTCCAACTTACCTGGATAATCCATCCAGTATGAACCCGGTCTCTACGCCCTTGCAATCGATAACTTATACCGCTTCCGGAACCACTTCAGATGGTTGTCAGTTAACAGCAACAGTTCATATTCATGTGGATACCGCAATGCCGCAGCCGGTGATGCCGGATTCATTGGTGTATTGTATCGGATCCTCCGGAGTCGTCCAGGTTTCCGGAGCAACTTCCTATAGTTGGTCGCCGCAAACAGATATTACACCCGCCAGCGGCCCACAGGTCACAATCAGTACTCAAACGAATCAATATTATTACTGTGACTTTTCAAATGCCTGTGGAACTGTGCGAGACAGCGTTTTTGTAGAAATCAATATTGCTAGTATCCTGGCCGGAAACGATACCACGATTTGTCCGGGAGAAACGGCACCTATTCATGCTTCCGGCGGGGTTTCCTATTCCTGGTCGCCTGCTCCGTATGGATTTTTGCAGTCGGATGGTTCTCTTGTTTTGGTGAAACCGGCTGTTTCTACAACTTACATTGTTACAGGAACGGATCAATACGGATGTTCGGATACGGCGTCTGTGCGGGTTGATTTATTCCCTTCTCCTTTTGTTCAGACAAACCCGGATGTTTATGCAATTTTTGGAGAAGTTGTTCAATTGAATGCTACATCGAATACCGCAATTAACTATGTGTGGAGCCCGGCAGAATATTTATCCTGTAATGTTTGCCAGAATCCGGTTACACAGCCAGATAAACCCATGGTTTTCACGGTCACTGTTTATGATATCAATGGCTGTTCTGCTTCAGACAAAGTGCGTATTTATTACGATGCGATCATTTATGTTCCAAATACATTTACACCGAACCAAAACGGCACGAACGAAACGTTTTTTGCACTTGGGGTAAATATCCGTGATTTCCGGTTAGAGATCTTTAACCGCTGGGGAGAATTGATCTATACCGGGGATGCTTTATCCCAAATGTGGGACGGAACATATGCCGGTTTACCTTCTCCGGACGGTGTTTATACCTGGAAGATTGAATACGGTGAAATGCTGACGGATGAAAGACATCAAATCGTAGGACACGTTAATTTGCTGCGTTAGGTAAGCGTTTGTGAACTGTCAATCTACTGCTTCGATCCAAAAAAAGCAGTGTATAGTTTTGGTTTGAGGTCCATTCATTCTGAATCAATAGATATTCAGCTTCGTGCTTTATCTCGTCTCTGAATACTTCCTGAATCGGAACCTGGTATTCCAATCTGTAATAATTGATAAGAGGCTCGTAGAACCATGAGCATTCTGCTATGTGTATGGAATTGTCCTTAATATCGTCCTTGATCAATAGCATGGCTGTTTTAATCCCACTATCTTCTGACCAGGTCATCGTATTGCTGAAATTGTAAATCGGCAGGCTTACCAGTATAAAAATCCAGGAGCAAAGAAGAACAGCAATACTGACCAGTTTCATTTTTAATCCATCAATATTTAAAAGGAATGCTAAAAGAATGACCGGATAGAGGTATAAGGAAGAACGGTTAATAGGGTAAAGTGCTTCGAATAAATAATGTTCAGCTACCAATGCAATAAAAATACTGATCAGAACAATGAAAGCAATTGTACCGGGATTGAATAATTGTTTTTTCCGGAGTGTAAGAAACCCTGCAAAAAGAAGCAGAAGGTAAAGCCCATAACGCAGTATGCTGACTCCTTCGAAACCTTCCCTGAAATAGAAACTGGAATAGATGAGGTTGTCGATACTTGAATTTAAATCTTGCGTTCCGAAATACAATTCATTCTTATTTCTTAGAAAGAATAAGTGATTCAATGAGAAATATAAGACGATTCCGCTCAAAATGATTCCGACTGAAAGAATGAGTATGCGGTTTTTAGGTTTAAATACCAATGCGCTTAGTAGGATTAAAGCCTGAGCGACTAAAAAATAGTTGAGCGTATTCAGGTTTGCACTGAGTGCTAAAATTGCAAAGAAAGTTCCGGAAAAATAGGGGCTGACTCCGGAATCCTGTTTCAGATGAACGATTCTAAACAGATAGAACAAAGAAGCTGTTACAAATGCAATGGAAAGACCATAACCGCGGCATAAAGAGAAAAAGTCCAGGATAAAAGGGTTTCCGCAAAGAAGCAGAAGCAATACAAGCTGTGTTGCCGAAGACTTCAAAAAGTTGCCCGCAATTCGGTACAGAAAGAACCAAAATACTGCGAAGGAAAGGACATTCGGAAGCCGGAGAGCAAATTCTTTGGCTCCAAACAGATAAGTGCTCAGCGTGCTCAATTGGGTATTCAACCAGTGATGATTCGCTGTTCCTTTTAGAACTTCATCACCATTGATAATCTTATAGGTCAGCGCCTCATCGTGTGTGATTCCTACGGTAAATCCGCGGACGATGACATAGCTGAAAGCAAAGAGAAGACCGAGGTAGTAAGTTATTTTAATGGAGCGGTTCATCTCAGATGAATTCACATTTCAAAACTCCGTCACGATCAATTTCTGTGAGCTGCACGGTTTGCATTTGATTGACCAATTCCGGATTAAAAGGTGTTTTTACTTTTACGTAATTTTCTGTGAAGCCATACATGATTCCTTCGTCTTCTTCTGCTTCAAATAAAACGGTTCTTTTCGAGCCAACCTGTGTTTCATAAAAGGCGCGTTTCTTCTTTTCCGACAGGATATGAAGCTGTTTGCTTCGCTGGGACCTGATTTGGTTTGGAACAGCCTCTCCCAATTTCACAGCGGTAGTATTTGCGCGCTCCGAATAGGTAAAAACGTGTAAGTAGGAAACATCCAGGTCTTTCAGGAAATCAACGGTTTCCAAAAATTCTTCGTCCGTTTCTCCCGGAAATCCTACAATAACGTCCACACCGATTGCACAGTCGGGACGTAGTTTTTTTATATGCTGAACGCGTTCCACATACAATTCACGCAAATATTTCCGGCGCATTGCTTTTAATAAACGGTTGCTTCCGGATTGCAGCGGAATATGAAAGTGCGGAACAAAGCGTTTTGAATTTTCCAGGGTAAACTGAATGATTTCATCACTCAATAAGTTGGGTTCAATGGAAGAAATGCGGTAGCGGTCAATTCCGTTTACCTCGTCCAGGGCTTTCACCAATTCGAAGAAATTTTCATCACTTCCCTGTCCAAAATCACCGATATTTACTCCCGTAAGAACCACTTCTTTGATTTTGGTGTCTGCAATTTTTTGTGCTTCCAAAACCGTTTCGGAAATACTGGCATTTCTGCTTTTACCACGTGCCAATGGAATCGTACAAAAAGTACAGAAATAATCACATCCATCCTGAACTTTCAGGAAAGAACGCGTGCGGTCACCCATGGAATGTGAAGGAATAAAACTCGTGGTTTGTTTGATATTCTCAAATTTCACGATAGCTTCTTCATTCTCTTTCTCTCCCGATAGCGACTGTTTCTCCTCAAGGTGTTCTACAATGTTAAACTTCTCGTTGGCTCCCAAAACAAGAGAAACTCCCGGGATTTGTGCAATTTCAGTTGGTTTCAATTGGGCATAGCAGCCAATAATTGCAATGTAAACCTCCGGATTTATCTTTTTGGCCCGTCTGACCAACTGCTTGCATTTTTTGTCCGCATTTTCAGTCACCGAACAAGTGTTAATTACCAAAATGTCAGGCGTTTCTTCAAAATCAACCTTCGCAAAACCTGCGTTTTCAAAAAGTCTGGAAATAGTAGATGTCTCTGAGAAATTCAGTTTGCATCCAAGGGTATAAAAAGCGACTTTTTTAAACTGTTGCATTTTTTGCAGAATTGAGGGGACAATGCTTGTGCTATAGCTTGTGCCATTGCTAACCTTGCTCCACTTATGTGGTTACGCAAAGGTGAAGAGCTTTAGCGACATGCAATCAGCGACGGCACAAAGATAGACATTTTCGGGTCTGTACAAAAATCCCCGTGTAACTAATCATTATATTTGTTAGACATACCAAAGCATGAAAAAGCAATTAACGATCCATTACGAGTGGCTGAACCATTGGAAGGAACTTCCTGACTCTGAACATCTTTTAGTTGAAAAGGCCTTGGAGGCTGCGAAGGACGCTTATGCTCCTTATAGCAATTTCCGGGTTGGAGCGGCTGTTTTACTGGCAGATGGAAAGATTGTAAAAGGGAATAACCAGGAAAACATTGCTTATCCAAGCGGACTTTGTGCGGAGCGTGTGGCCTTGTTTTACGCGGGTGCAAACTATCCGGGAACTGCTGTGAAAACCATTGTGGTTTTAGCTCAGGGAGATTTGGTTGCGGAAGACGAATGCGTCTCTCCATGCGGGTCCTGCAGACAAGTCCTGGCAGAATCAGAATCAAGGCAGGAGGAAGCAATTCGCATTATTTTGGTAGCTCAGGATGGTAAAACCTGGATTTTTGACAGCATAAAAGATATTTTAATATTTCCTTTTGGAGTAAAATAAGCATGAACGAAAAACGCCTTGAAGAATGGTTTTCTTCCCGGAAGAAAATGCGCGAGAACCGAACGGCAAATAAGTTGTTTGATGCTATTCGGTTGGGTGATACAACAGCTTTAAGTGCTGCAATTACTTTATTGGAAAGCACCCGGACAGAAGATCAGGAAACGGCGAAGGATTTGATCCGTCTGTGTCTTCCATTTTCAGGAAAATCTTTGCGAATTGGAATTACAGGAGTTCCCGGAGTTGGAAAAAGTTCGTTTATCGAGCAGTTTGGACAAACCATTCTAACGGACCGGAAAAAAATAGCTGTTTTGGCGATTGATCCAAGCAGCGAACGCACAGGAGGAAGCATTTTGGGGGATAAAACCCGGATGGAAACCCTCTCTCAAAATAAAAATGTATTTATTCGTCCTTCAGCAGCAGGCAGTACTTTGGGTGGTGTTGCCCGCAAAACACGCGAAACGATTATTCTGTGTGAAGCTGCCGGTTTTGACGTACTGCTGATCGAAACAGTAGGTGTAGGGCAATCCGAGATCATGGTTCATTCCATGGTGGATTTTTTTCTCTTGCTTCTTCTGGCGGGAGCTGGTGATGAACTTCAGGGAATTAAAAGAGGAATTATGGAGATGGCCGATGGTTTGGCTGTTACAAAATCGGATGGTGACAATGTGAACAAAGCGAAACTGGCAGCTCGTGAATTAAAGAATGCCATTCATTTGTTCCCTCCAACTTCAAACGGCTGGATTCCGGAAGTGAAGACCTGCAGCTCATTGGAAAACACAGATATCGATACCATTTGGGAAATGATCGAACGCTTTGAACGGCATACCAAATTGAATGGAAGTTTTGATTCCAAGCGTAAGCACCAGGATCTGAATTGGATGCATGAAACTTTAAAGGATTTGTTGATCTCAGGCTTATGGTCGAAGGAAAAAATCAAAGCGGATATGGAGGCTCGGGAGCTGGAAGTGGAGAATGGGACTATTTCTGCCTTTGAAGCCGCCGAAGAAATTTATAGCCTCTACAGAAAAAGTATGAATTACTAGACCGTTTTTCACTTTTGATCCAATAATTATGCGGATTGAATTAACTTTGCAGGATGGAAAAGATCGAGTTTACCATTAACGGAGAATTTATTGAATTGCTGGGCTTATTAAAAGCTACAGGGATCGCTCAAACAGGCGGCCATGCAAAACTGATCGTTGAAGACGAAGAAGTATTCCGGAACGGGGAATTGGAGACAAGAAAGCGCGCCAAATTAGTTGCCGGTGATATCATCGAGGTAGGCGATGAGGTTCGGATTGTTTTGAAATGATTAAAGTTCAAAAGTTCAAAAGTTCAAAATAGATTGTTTAAACACTTTGAACGTTCTTTAGAACAACTCCTGCAATTCCTTTCGCAGATACTCAACCGTAATCTCTGTAGGAAGTTTACCTACTTCCGCTACAATCTCGAATATTTTCGCCGCCAGATCCGTTGAAAGTGCTGTAGCATCCATCTGTTGTCCGGCTAAATTGATGATCTTAATGGTTTCCTCTTTGGAATTTCTGACCATGTCCCATGATTGCGGAGAAACAAACATTTGTTGAGACACATTGTGATCGTATTCCTCACGAATTGCCTGCAATAAATCCGTTTGAAGCTTTCTTGCCGGCAGGCCCGGATTGTGAAGGCGCATGACTAAACTTCCGGGATGAATCCGTTCCATTAAAAGTGCAGCACGTTGATAAGCTTCAACCCGCATGGGAAGGAAATGCTTTTGACGTTCTTTTTTTAATTCGATTTGAACTGCTCTGATCTCGCGGTCTCCTGTTTTCTTTAAAAACAGGTAAGCCATTAGTAATACTCCGCCTCCGGAAATGATGGAAATGAGGATAGGAAAAATGATTCCAACAAATAGTTGCATATGTTTGTTTTTCTAAGTGAATTCGTTTTTTTATAAAAGTAACAATTCGAATTAAATGAATTTTGGATCTGCTTCCATTTGATGTCCGCAAACCGAACAAGTTCTCATTTCTTCTGAAGTGTAAAACTCTTTAAAACGGGGAAGAAAGTCCTTTTCAATGTTATCCAGTTTAAATCGGTAGTGTTTTAGTTCGTGATTGCATTTCTCACAGAACCAAAACAGACCATCCTGCATATCTGTATTTTTGCGCACACGTTCAATGACTAAACCAACTGTATTTGGTCCACGACGTGGATTGTGCGGAACACGTGCCGGTAATAAGAACATTTCCCCCTCTTTGATGTGAATGTCTTTTGCCTTGCCTTCATGCTGGATGCCGACGGTTATATCGCCTTCGATTTGATAGAAAAGTTCTTCACTCTCATTGAAGTGATAGTCTTTTCTTGCATTTGGACCTCCAACGATCATTACAATGAAATCACCGGCTTCCTTGTACAGGTTTTTATTTCCGACAGGTGGTTTCAGTAACTCTCTGTTTTCTTCGATCCACTGGTGTAAATTAAATGGCATTAACATATCCGCGTGTTTTTATCAAAAGTACCAAATGAACTGTCGATTTGCAATATAAAGCGCATAAAAAAACCCCGAAGTAATCAGCCAAGGCGGACACTTCGGGGTTTCTATATGAATTCGTTCGGGTTACTGAATAACCACTCGGAATACTTTCTCAGCGTTCTCAGTAGAAAGTTTAAAGAAGTAAGTACCTCTTTCAACCTCTTTCAAGTTTACTG
>CAMLDR010000148.1 GCA_946478775.1 uncultured Flavobacteriales bacterium | reverse complement strand
ATCTCGAACCAATTTAATGTTTACCTTTAGCGCACCAAAAATTTAAAAAGTTGTCATGAACTTACACGAATATCAAGGAAAATCAATTTTACAAAAATACGGCGTAGCAATCCAGCGCGGAGTAGTTGTAGAAAAAGTAGAAGATGCAGTTGCTGCAGCTAAAAAATTGACAGAAGAAACCGGAACAGGTTGGTATGTGGTTAAAGCACAAATCCATGCCGGTGGACGCGGAAAAGGTGTCGTGGAAGAAACCGGTTCTCATGGTGTAGTTTTGGCAAAAGGGATTGACCAGGTAGAGGAGAAAGTAAAAGGAATCCTTGGTGGTCACCTGGAAACAGCTCAAACAAATGGTGTAGGGAAATTGGTAAGTAAGATTTTACTTGCTGAGGACGTTTATTACCCGGGAGAGGCTGAAGTGGAAGAGTTTTATATGTCTGTATTATTAGACCGTGAAAAAGGCCGTAACACAATCATGTACTCTACTGAAGGAGGAATGGATATTGAAACAGTTGCTCACGATACACCGCATTTGATTTTCAAGGAAGAAATCGATCCGCGTGTTGGAATTCAAGGATTCCAGGCACGTAAGATTGCTTTCAATTTGGGATTATCAGGAGAAGCTTTCAAACAAATGACGAAATTCGTTGTGAACTTGTATAGCGCTTACGAAGGTTGTGACGCTGCAATGTTTGAGATCAACCCGGTATTGAAAACTTCAGATAACAAGATCATTGCAGTGGATGCGAAAGTAACGTTGGATGGAAACGGTTTATTCCGTCATCCGGATTACGTAGCGATGCGTGATACATTGGAAGAAGATCCGTTGGATGTGGAAGCTGATGCAGCTGGACTGAACTTCGTAAAACTGGACGGAAACGTTGCCTGTATGGTAAACGGAGCTGGTTTGGCAATGGCTACAATGGATATTATCAAATATTCAGGCGGAAGCCCTGCTAACTTCTTAGACGTTGGAGGTACAGCAAATGCTGAGCGTGTTGAAAAAGCATTCCACATCATTTTGAAAGATCCGAATGTAAAAGCAATTTTGATCAATATCTTCGGTGGTATCGTTCGTTGCGATCGTGTTGCTCAGGGTGTTGTTGACGCTTACAAAAGCATTGGTAATATTCCTGTTCCGATCATTGTACGTTTGCAGGGAACAAATGCAGTTGAAGCTAAGAAAATCATTGATGATTCAGGATTGAATGTACATTCAGCGGTATTGTTGCAGGAAGCAGCAGATAAAGTGAAAGAAGTATTGGCGTAAGTCAATTCAAACAATACTAAAAACCCCGAAGTGATGTATCATCTGCTTCGGGGTTTTTTATTTCTGGCAAACAGTAGGGAAGCGATGCTTCGCGTCCCTACTGTTTTGGAAAATCTGCTTTTTCGGACAACCCGGTCCTTTGGGAATTGATTACATTCGTTGAAACAATTTGCCATGCTGCGATTCAAACTCTTCGGAATACTTTTTTTCATCACCGCTTTTTCGGTTGCCCAGGATTCACTTCAGGTCACTTTATTCGATAAAAGTCTAAACCAGTTTCTGAATGTGCGGGATCTTTGTATTTCCAAGGATCAATCAGAAGCTTTTTTCACGATCCAGAGCCCGGACGGAGCCATTTCGCAGCTCGTTTGTATGCGAAAATCGGAGAGTGGCTGGTCTGAACCCGAATTGCTTTCCTTTTGCGATGAAAACAGCTACATGGAAGCATTCCTCTCAGATGACGGTTTACGGCTTTATTTTGCCTCCGACAGACCTGGAAATGGAGCGAAGGCAAACGTGAAGAATTTTGATTTGTGGTATGCAGAACGAAAATCAGTATCAGACGACTGGTCAGAACCCATCAATCTCGGAAAAACAGTGAATTCCGAGAACAATGAATTCTACCCGTCACTGAGCAAAAACAACAACCTGTATTTCACCATGGATGCCAAAACAGGGAGAGGAAAAGACGACATTTATTGCTGTGCCTGGAACGGTAAAAAATATGCTTCTCCGGTTCTGCTGAACGACAACATCAATAGTACAGGATATGAATTCAACGCCTTCATTTTCAGTGATGAACGATTTTTGCTGTACACGAAATACAATACTCCGGATGGCAAAGGAAGCGGTGATTTATACATTGCACGAAAAGACCAAAACGGAGCGTGGCAGAAAGCCGAAAATTTGGGTTCGGTTATCAACACTCCATTCATGGAATACTGCCCGTTCTACGACGAAAAAACGCAGACTTTGTATTTCACCAGTAAACGGAATTTGCTCCAATCAAAAGACTTCAAAAGTGTAGAAGAATTTCAGAATTATGTGAACCAAAATGAGAATGGTTTGAGTAAGATTTACCGGGTGAAGATTGTTTTTTAGCATTCGTCAAAAAAATCTTATTACTACGTAATAACAAAATCCGTCAAAACTTTTTTTTCATTTCGAAGACAACCGTGTCATTTTTTTTGCGTTAACTTTACCGACGAAAACAAGTAGTAACAATTTTAAAACCGAAGCAATGTTCAAATTACAGACAACATTAGGAGCTCCAACTGGTCTAGAGGCTAGTGCGCTCATGCTTTGGGTTTTCCAGTAACGATTCTAACAATCATTTATATGAAAATCCGAAGCACTTAGAGGTTTCGGATTTTTTTTATGTCAAAATTTCCCGGAATCTCTTTTTGACCCGAATGGGTTAATCAATTAATTTTTAAGAATTGGATTGAAACTCCATAGACTGTTCGCCTGCATTAAAAAATGGCGACTGGTAAGCGCCATAAATATCTGCGCATCTATGGTAAATAAAAAACAATCCATGGAACCAAAAATATCATGGGAAATAAAATCAAGGGGAAAGACCTGCTCAAAATAGGCTTCCCCAACGACAACTCTGTGAACATCGCCTTAGGGCTGATCAGCAGATATAAAAAGAAAGAAACAAAAGACCGCGTTCTGAAAGAATTGTCCGAATTGCTCTACGCTCCGGATGAATACATCGGGGACGGGATCTGGGGCAAGGTTGCAGAAGGTTTGGTAGCACCGGTTGAAGTGAAATTCAACGAATTGAAGGTCGAACGGGTACCGTTTTTGATCTACGGAGAAAACGAGATTGATGACAAAACAAAACATCAATTTTACCAGGCTTTGAAACTGCCGGTTTCCGTTCAGGGAGCATTGATGCCGGATGCACATTACGGGTACGGATTACCGATCGGGGGTGTTTTGGCAACAGATAATGCAGTGATTCCTTACGGAGTTGGCGTAGATATCGGCTGCCGGATGTCACTGAGCATTTTTGATGCGCCGGCGTCGTTTTTCAACGGAAAAACACACCAATTGCAGAATTTGCTCTCGGAACATACCAAGTTCGGAATGTACGAAACACACACCATCAAACACGATCATCCGATTATGGAAAGTACCTTGTTTCGTGAAATTCCGCTCCTGCGAAAGCTGCAGGGAAAGGCTTACCAGCAATTGGGAACTTCCGGCGGAGGAAACCATTTCGTAGAATTCGGAACGGTAACGATTACTGCCCCGGATGCAGGAATTCCTCCGGGCTCGTATTTCGCATTGCTGAGTCACAGTGGTTCACGCGGATTGGGTGCTGCCATTGCGAAACAGTATACGCAGGCGGCGATCAAACAATGTCCGCTGCCAAGACAAGTGCAGCATTTGGCCTGGCTAAACCTGGACACGCACGATGGACAAGAGTATTGGAATGCCATGAACCTTGCCGGTGAATACGCAAAAGCCTGTCACGATGATATTCACGCACGATTGACCAAAAAGTTGGGGCTCCGCATGTTGATGACGATAGAGAACCACCACAATTTTGCATGGAAAGAATCCGTAAGTGGCAAAGAATGCATTGTTCACCGAAAAGGGGCAACTCCTGCCGGGAAAGGTGAATGGGGAATTATTCCCGGAAGTATGACCGCACCCGGATTCATTGTTCGTGGTTTGGGAAATGCATCCAGCCTGAATTCTGCTTCGCATGGTGCAGGGCGCATGTTTTCACGTTCCGAGTGCAAGAGCCGGTTTACCAAAAGTGAGATGATGAAAATACTCGGTAAGGCAGATGTGAGTTTGATCGGTGGAGCAGTAGACGAAGCTCCGATGGCTTACAAAAACATCCATCATGTAATGGGAAATCAGCAGGAACTGGTAGAAACGATGGGGACATTTTCTCCGAAGATTGTAAGAATGGATAAGTAACAGCAAATGGAAACAAAATTAGTACATATCACAACAGCAAAAGGTCCTTTGGAATGCCAACTGGCAGCCGGGAAGATTTTAGGCGCATTGCTCGCAGATTTGAGACAAAAGGGCATACAAGCCGAAACAATGGATCGCACTACTGGAGCTGAAAACGGGACCATTCTGTCTGCAACTATTCAGGTGAAAGGAACAGCAATCGGGGAAGCCCTTCAATCCTGGTTGGGGACGATTCAATGGATAGAGAAAAGTCCATATCGTCCGAATCATGGCAGAAAGAACTGGTTTGTAGGTGTTTTTGAAGTGAATCCGGCTGAAATAGTTTCCTGGAACGAACAGGATATTGTTTACCAATCCGTTCGAAGCAGCGGAGCAGGCGGACAGCATGTCAATAAAGTCAGTTCAGCAGTTCGTGCAACGCACACTCCCACAGGAACAACTGTTTTTGTGCAGGAAAGCCGTTCACAGCTTCAGAACAAGAAAATTGCCCGGGAACGTATCCGTGAAAAGCTGGAAAAGGTCCAAAGCGAAAAACTCGTCGAAGTGGTGAGTCAGACCTGGTCGCAGCATCATGAACTGGAACGCGGAAACCCGGTAAGGACTTTCTCCGGAATGGACTTTAAGCCCAAAAAAGAAACGAAAACGTTTAAGAAACAACGGAATAAATTAAAACAGGAATTACACAAAGAATTGAACCGGTAGGAGATTCGTCACGACGAATCCCTGCGGTCCATTCAAAAAAAAATGAAATTATGACAACAAATAGTTACCTGGTGAAAGCATTGGATGCTTATCCGTACAACCTGGAAGAAGCTTTGGAATCATTGAATTATGCAATGGCATACGAAGAGAATAACCCGATTGCACTTTGCCTGATGGGAAGAGTGAATTTGGAAATATTCAAAGATTATACACTTGCCGACAGTTATTTCAGAGAAGCAATTGCCGCAAATGTGGACTACCTCGAAACATATACTTACTTCCTGGATTGTCTTTTAATCCGGGAAGAGTTTGAGGAGATGATCAAATTACTGGCTTTTGCAAGAAAACGAAAAGGGATCGACAGAGGTTTATTGTTTTATTACGAAGCCTTACTTTTTGAGAAGCAGTTGAAATTCAAAAAAGCGCAGAAGCTCCTTAAACAGGCAATGCTTTTGGCCCAAACCGGTTCATTTATGTCCGATCTGGAAGAAATGAAGAAGCGGATTGAGAAGAAGATGGGGTTGAAGTAAATAAGATGAAACAATTGGTAGAGCAACTGAATTTTAAGGACCTCCGCTTTGGCGGAGGTTTTTAATTCGAACTCAACTGTGTCCACTTTATTTCATAGGCACATACTCTTTTTTATCTTTGAGATCAACGCAATCTGCGAGGAAAAAAAATAACCGGGAGCACATCTTTTGAAATCTTGTTTTCCATATTAAAATTCGTAGTACTTTTGTCTCCGAAAAAACAATTGCTTTGCTTCTAAGATCTTTACTTACAACCACCTTACTACTCACATTCGTTTCGTTTTATTCATTAGCCGGAGAAGCAGATTCCCTGTCCCGTGATGTGCGGATTTTGGTAAAGAAAATCCAGGTAAAGCACGTAAAGCCCCGTGCAATTGATGCCGCATTCGGGAATCAGGTCCATGATTATTTAGTTGGGTTTATTGATACGAAAAAACAGATCTTGCAAAAAGAAGACCTGGATTATCTGAAAGGACTAAGTGCCAAACTGAATGAAGATATTCAGAATGAAAACCAGCATTATTTCAATGAATTCAAACGAATGATACTTGTGAGATGCAAAGAAATTCAGGAGATTCAAAAAGCGTATTTAAGTAAACCGATTCCGTTAAACAGTCCCAAGAAATTTGATCTGAAAGAACAGGACCGTTTGAGTAAAATAAATTACAGGGCTTTTTGGGAGAATTCACTGTGCTTAAGTGTTTTGGATGAAATCGTTTCCATGCATCCGGAAGGATCGAAGACTTTGCTGAAGGATTCACTGGTCCCATTCGAAAAAAGAGCCCGTACAAAGGTTGAAAAGCGATATGCCAATTACCTGGAGATCGTGCAGGGCAAAGAACTCATGCAGGAAATGTACCTGAATGCCATCGCCATGAGCTTCGATCCGCATAGTTTGTATTTCAGCCCCGCTCAAAAAGAAAGTTTTATCGAAGAACTTTCCACCCAAAAGGAAAAATTCGGGATCAGCTATGGGTTGGACGAACAGAACCGGGTTGTCTTAACAGATGTTTTACCGGGAAGTTCAGCCTGGTTAAGCAATGAACTTTTCACGGGAGACCAGATCCTGAAAATTAAATTTGGCTCGAAAAATTCAGCCTGGCTGGAAATTAAAGCCGGGGTTGGCGGTTTAAAAGAACTCTCGGAAGCATTCAAAGAATTCAAGGGGAAAGAAATCTCCCTGTTGGTACTAAGTGAAGATGGGACAGAAGTGCAGGTTGATTTGGAGAAAACGCCAGTCTATAACGATAATGACAATATCCGGAATGCCCTGATGTCCGGTCAGAAAAATATCGGCTACATCAGCCTTCCTGATTTTTATACCAATCATTCCGCTTCTTTCACGGAACAGGGCTGCGCCAACGATATGGCAAAATGCATCCTGAAATTAAAGAAAGATGGAATAGAAGGACTGATTCTGGATCTGCGCGGAAATGGCGGAGGTTCTTTGTATGAAGCGATCGCACTTTCAGGTATTTTTATTGATTACGGACCCATTTTAGCTACTCAGGATAATACCGGGGAAGTGAAAATCCTGAAAGACATTAACCGCGGATATATTTACGATGGTCCGCTAATGATCCTGATCGATGCCGGAAGTGCTTCTGCATCTGAAATCGTGGCCGCCGCTCTGCAGGATTACAAAAAAGCCATTGTGGTAGGAGTTTCGAGCTTTGGTAAAGCTACCAGTCAGATGGTGTATTCATTGGATCCACTGGTCGGGGATTTTTCGAATCTGCAGGAGAATCCGGATTACGGCTATGCTAATATTACCGGTGGAATTTTGTACCGCGTCACCGGGAAGTCAAACCAGGTGGTGGGCGTAATGCCGGATATTGAATTGGGAATGACCGCTTTTGATTCAATCGAAGAACGTGAACGCACGTATCAAAATCCATTAATTCCGGCTGCAATCGAGAAAAAAATAGTCTATACCTCAGCTGCAACTAATTTACCGGTAGAAGCACTGGCGGCATTCTCCAAAAAGCAGCGCTCCGAAGGAATTTATGCAGCGTACTACAAGTTGTTGGATTCCATCGGTAAAAGTTACGGGGAGGATCAATTGATTTCCCTTGATCTGAATACTTACTGGAATGAGTCGCTGAAAGAAGAAAGAACAAAGGAACGATTTAAAACATTGAAAGATCAGGCGGACTGGAAATATGAAGTGAAATCCAATTCTTTTGACCAAACGGTATACAATCAGAACCCGATCCTGAACAAATATTTCGAAGACTTTACAACGCGTTTAAAATCAGATATTGAACTTTTTGAAGCAATTGGGATCATGAACGAATGGCTGCAATTGATTAAATAAGAGTCTGTCATCGCAGACGAGAACTAGTACAACTTAAAAACAGTCCCTACAGTAACTGTCGGGATCTAAAACTTAGAAAAAATGAGAAATCAAATCTTTAAAATCACCTTAATGATTGCCTTTCTTGGAACGGCGAATACCTACGCTCAGACAGCTGTAGAGTATATGAATGTATTTACAGCGGAATATGGTAAGATCCAGCAGGATATGTGGGATTACACCAGCTCTGTTTCACATGGTAAAAGTGCCCGGAAAGTAGAAAAAAGAAGGGCTGAATTAATTCAAACATCCAACCAGGCACTGGCAAAAGCGAAATCTGCAAAAGCATTTAACGGATCTACTCAATTCCGTGATTCGGTGATCGAATACCTGCGAATCAACAATGTGGTATTGAAAGAAGATTACGCGAAAATTGTAGACATGGAAGCAGTTTCGGAAGAATCTTATGATGCAATGGAAGCTTATATGCTGGCACGCGACCGTGCGAACGACAAATTGGTACAGGCATCCGAAATGGTTAACAGGGAACAGAAAGTATTCGCTGATGCAAACAACATCAATCTGATCGTATCAGAAGATGCGCTGGATAAGAAAATGGCAGTTGCTGGTGAGGTTTACCACACGTACAATGAAGTTTACCTGATCTTTTTTAAAAGCTTTAAGCAGGAGTTGTACTTGATGGATGCTATCAACCGAAAAGATATCAATGCCATTGAACAAAATAGAAATGCTTTGATCTCCACTGCAAATGAAGGGTTGAAAAAGCTGGAGGATGTAAAACCATACGCGAATGATAAGAGTATGATCGAAGCGACCAAAAAGTTGTTGAATTTCTACATCGATGAAGCTACGAATGAAACACCGAAAATGTCCGACTATTTTATGGTGACTGAAAATTTTGATAAAGTGAAAAAGGCTTTTGATGAGATCCCGGAGAAGAAACGCACGCAGAAAGATGTGGATGGATATAACAAAGCAGTCAATGATATGAATGCAGCTGTCAATACTTACAATGCAGCCAACCAGAGTTTGAATAAGAAGCGTTCGTCTCTGATCGACGGATGGAACTCCGCAGCAGGTAAATTCACGGATACGCACGTTCCGAAAGGAAAGTAAACTCGAATAAAGGATACAAATCAACCGATTCAGAAATGGATCGGTTTTTTGTTTTCATGTTTTGAAACAGGATATTTCTTAACTTGTCCCAAACTTGAAACCTCAAACCTATGAATAACCTTTCTCTTGCGGCATTTTCAATCGCTTTGATCGCAGCTGTGTCTTGTAATGACTTCACTCCGCCAAAAACAGTAGATGGTGTTTACACGAATGAGCAAATCATTGACACTTCGGGAACCACCATTGCCACCCGCTTTTCTCCCCCGGAAGGGTATGAGCGCAAAATACAGGACAGCACGGCTTTTGGGTTTTACCTGCGGAATCTCCCGCTTAAAAAACACGGTGCTGCAGTACATTTATACGACGGAAGTTTAAAAGGAAATCAAGGTGCTCATGTGGCGGTCATCAATATGTCGGTGGGCAGCAGGGATTTACAGCAGTGCGCAGATGCGGTCATGCGATTACGCGGAGAATATTTGTTCCGAAACAACCGCTTTTCAGACATTCATTTTCGTTTTGTGAGCGGTTTCAATTGCGAATATGCCAAATGGCGGGAAGGTTATCGGGTAGGATTGAATGGCAACGCTGCGGTTTGGAAGAAAACGGCATCGGCAGATAAAAGTTATTCCTCCTTCTTAAAATACATGGAAACGGTTTTCAATTATGCCAGTACGCTTTCGCTGGAAAAGGAATTGGGTTCCATTGAATTGAAAGACGTGGAAATAGGCGATGTACTGATTCGCGGCGGATCTCCCGGACATGCAGTGATTGTGGTCGACATGGTGGAGAATATAAACGGAAAGAAGTTGGTGCTTTTAGCCCAAAGCTACATGCCAGCACAGGAAATCCAGGTGTTGATGAACCCGATGAATTCCCGATTATCTCCCTGGTATGATCTGGAAGAAAGAATGAAAATCTACACGGCAGAATACACCTTTGAAGCATTCCAGTTAAAACGGTTTGCGAAATAATTGAAAAATGGAAGATTGAGATTTTCTTCCTAGCTTTTCTTTTGCCTTTTCAATTATCCATTTTCAATTTAAAGTATCTTTGCATTCATGAATTTCTTGAATAAGAGTATGATCAAATATAAAACAGCCGAAGAAATTGAAATTATGCGCCAGGCAGCTCAGGTTGTAAGCAGAACATTGGGAAAAGTGGCAGAACTCATTCGTCCGGGAATTACTCTGGCGGAATTGGATAAAATGGCGGAGGCTTACATTCGTTCGCAGGATGCAATTCCGGGATTTTTGGGATTGTACGGCTGTCCGAGTACTTTGCTGATTTCTGTCAATGAGCAGGTTGTTCATGGCTTGCCAACCGACAGACAAATCCAGGAAGGAGACATCGTTTCTGTTGACTGCGGCGCTATTTACAAAGGCTATTACGGGGATCATGCTTATACGTTTGCGATCGGGGAAGTTTCCGCTGCAAAAAAGAAATTACTGGAAGTTACCCGTGAATGCCTTTACTTAGGAATTGAGCAGGCA
>CAMLDR010000147.1 GCA_946478775.1 uncultured Flavobacteriales bacterium | reverse complement strand
CCCGGATTTACGCGCACCTTTTCGATTAGTTTTGCGGCGATCTCAGCTGCGTTTGGTGTAAAATGAATGTCTGCTACGAGTGGAGTGTTATAACCACGTTTAACGAGCTCGTTTTTGATGGTCTTCAGATTTTCTGCTTCTTTCTTGGACGGGGCCGTTAAACGTACCAATTCACAGCCGGCGTCAATCATGCGAATAGATTGCTCAACGGAACCTTCCGTGTCCATGGTATCGGTTGTCGTCATGGATTGGATGCGAATCGGATTTTTTCCGCCTATCGCTGTGATTCCGATTTTCACTTCACGTGTTTCGAAACGTTCGCGATTGAATAGATCATTGCAGAAATTGATTTGTTCGGACATTCTTAAGAAATTGTACGATGCAAAGGTACAATGAATTTTACGGATGAATCTCTTGTGTCAGCATTTCAATGAGATGCCCGGATTCCTGTTTCAAATAGTAGTTTTATTCGAATTCTTTGATGTGTGTTGAAATCATAGGTTTGATTTTTTATAATGCACACTCCCACAACAATGCTTAAATTTTTCACCGCTATCACAAACACAGGGATCATTCCGGCCAATGGTTCTGCTGCGTTTGCTGAGGTTGCGGTCCGCCATTTTCTGATTAAAGATCCGTTCCATTAAAGCGTACAATTCCGGGTGCTTTTCTTCCAATAAGCGGGGCCGCTCGAAAAAGTACTCACTGGCAACAGAGAAAAATTCAGCGCGATTCGTTCCACCATAGGGATTGATGTCTGATCTTCCTTCATAGATCCGGTCGATTTCTTTACTCATTTGATTGATCCAGGGAAGCGCATATTTCCGGTCCATCAAAACCTTTGGAACTCCGTCAATCTCACCATCCGATTTGTCGATTAAATGCACAAACTCGTGAATCGCTGTGTTTTGTTTATCCGATTCGTTTTTGAAACCTAAATTCAAGGCTTCTTTCGAAAGGATCATGATTCCTTCCATACTCTGATTGCCCACCATCCCCAGGATTCTTTGTTCCGATTCTCCCTCAAACTGGTAGTTCTCATCGAACATTTGCGGATATAATAGGACCTCACGGATATTGGGATATTTCCAGGAATCAAAACCAAAGATCGGGATGACCGCACTGGATGCAACAAGGATTTTGTCGGTTAAATTCACGTCTGTCTTCACTCCGGTAATCCGGCAATTGAGCAGGAATTCCTGCACTTTGAATTCAAAACGTGTTTTTTCAGTTTCGTCCAACGAAGTATAAAAAAGCACTTCCCGATCCAGGATTTCTCTCCATTCGGCCGGAAAGGGCTCGCTTGGAACCTGCCATTTCGGATTAGCTACCTGGTTGTAGGAAAACCAGCCGAAACCAAGGAGTAAAATAATCACCGTGAATGCGATAAGAATCATATCAATAACAATTGATGAAAAACAAGCATTAAAAGTATCAATTTTACTAACTTTCCACCATGCATTTTGACGAATTGATCCATTTTTGTTTTCAGCTTCCCGGAGCAACGGAAACTTTCCCCTTTGATAAACGAACACTTGTAATCAAGGTCCAAAACAAAATGTTTGCTTTGGTGGATGTTGAAAATCCTACCGGAATCAACCTGAAATGCGATCCGGAAAGAGCGGTGGAGTTAAGAGAACGTTACGATGGGATTCAACCCGGATATCACATGAGCAAGAAGCATTGGAATACCGTTTCTCTTCAGGGATTAGTGGATGATAAATTGATAAAAGAACTGATCGTACATTCTTACGATTTAGTGGTTTCGTCTCTGCCAAAAAAATTACAGGATGAGCTTAAGAATTGATAAATACGTTTGGTTTGTGCGCCTTGCCAAAACACGGACACTTGCCACAGATTTGGTACAGAAGAACAAAGTTAAACTGAACGGTTCACCGGTGAAAGCGTCCAAAGAAGTGAAAATTGGGGATACGCTTTCCATTTTTAAAAACAACGCCACCTTCAGTTATAAGATCAAAGATTTACTGGACCGCAGAGTGGGCGCAAAACTGGTTGGTGATTACCTGATAGATATAACCGATCCGCTGGAACTGGAAAAATTCAAAACCTACCGGGAAGCACAAGATGTGTACCGCGAATACGGAACCGGACGACCTTCCCGCAAGGACCGGGATAACCTGGAGTCCTTTTTCGAATGGCTTGAAGAGGACGAAGATTAAAAGGAACTAACTATTCACTATTCATGTCAAAACCAATTTATGTTCTGGGAACAGGGCTTTCACACAATGGATCTGCTGTTCTGCTGAAGGATGGAGTGGTTTGTGTTGCTATTGAAAAAGAGCGCATAACCCGCGTGAAACATGCTGGCGGAAATGATACGGCTGCTATTCAATATTGTTTGGATGCAGCGGGAATTTCACTTCGGGAGGTAGATTTGGTAGTTCAAACGGCCAATTTTGAAATTCCGGAGCGGGACCGGTTTCATGGAAAAAGAGTGTTCGCCGGGGAGGAAAATCCTCCGCTCATTTCTATTTCCCATCATTTGGCCCATGCCTACAGTGCAGCCGGGACTTGTGATTTTGACGAATGTGTGGTCATGGTGATCGATGGCTGCGGAAGCCCGTTTGAACAATGCATCGATGTTTCACAGGGAACAATCATTCCGGAAAACCTGGTGGAACTTTCCCAAAAAGGAATGTGGTGCGAAAAAGACAGCTTTTACTATTTCGACGGACAAAAATTAAGCACGCTTTTCAAAGATTTCAGCCCCATTGAGAACAGTTCCGAAAACACATTAAAACTTCCCACTACAACCCATTCCATTGGTGGGTTTTACGCTGCGATCAGCCATTACGTCTTCGGGAATATGGATGATGTGGGTAAGTTGATGGGACTTGCCCCGTATGGGAAGGAAGGGTTGGTGAACAAAGAAGCTTTCGAGATCAAAAACGGATCTTTATTGGTTCGAACCGATTGGCAGAAAGAATTACAAATGCCTTCAACGGGTTATGCTTTTTTCAAAGAGAACTTTCACTATTATGCGGATATTGCTTTTTGGGCACAGAAACAAGTAGAAAAAGCCGTTCAGGAATGTTTTGAAGACCGTTTAAGGCGTTTTCCGCATCAAAATGTGTCTTATAGCGGTGGAGTTGCTTTAAACGCCGTAGCGAACGCTTTTTTGCTGAATGAAAAGGTGGTGACCAATTTCTACATGGAGCCGGCTGCAGGAGATAATGGCCTGGCTTTGGGTTGTGCCTATTACGGCTGGCTGGAAGTTTTAGGAAAATCAAAAGTGAAGCACAACGAAAGCACTTGTTTTGGAAAAAGTTATTCCAGGGAAGAAATTCAGAATGGGTTGACAGAAGTCCCCGAAAATTGGGAAGTGCAGCACCTGGAACTCCCGGATCTGGTTGCCATTACCGCTCAAAAATTAGCTAAGGGCTTAACGATCGGATGGTTTCAGGATCAGTGTGAATTTGGACCCAGAGCTTTGGGACATCGCAGTATTCTGGCACATCCCGGAATAGCAGGTTTGGGGGATCACATCAACGCAAATATCAAATTCCGGGAAGATTTCCGGCCCTTTGCACCGGCCGTTTTACCTGAGCTGGCTTCGACTTATTTTCGCTCGGGAAGGAAAAGCCCGTACATGATTTTAATAGACCACACGAAACCAGAATACCTGGAACAATTGCAGAATGTAACGCACGTCAATGGAACAGCCCGTGTTCAAACGGTAGATAAAAGCTGGAATCCATTGTTTTATGAATTGATCCGGGCTTTTCAAAAAGAAACCGGTACCGGCGTTTTGTTAAATACCAGCTTCAATAAAAAAGGAATGCCCATAGTGGAAACGCCACAACAGGCAGTTGCTTTGTTTGAAGAATCCGCTTTGGATGTGCTGGTGCTGAATAACTTGTTGATAGAAAAGGCAGGCAGGATTTTACCAGCCGCCGCCACCACCACCGCCACCTCCTCCGCCGGAGAATCCACCACCACCTGAAAAAGATCCGCCTGAGGAAGAACTTGGAGGAGTGGAAGAAGAAGAGATTGCGGAAGAAAATGCGCCTGAGCTAAAACTGGAGAAACCATACAATCCCAATCCGGCATACCAATATCCGGTCATTCCAGATCCTGTTTGTAACTCAACCGGATTAAACTGACCTTCCCATTCTTTGGCCAATCCAAGTACAATTGCAAAGGGCAACAAGCGTTCGAATGTCTCAAAATTGAGATCGGGGGGATTGTTGAATTGGATGCGTTTTTTATCGGCATATTCAATGAATAATTTCAACCCGAGAATATGGTCCATCACTTTTCTGCCTTCAGCAGTAGGCTGCTCAAATAAATAACCGAACAACAAGTTGATTGCAAATCCTAATCCAGCCATAACGCCGATAACGATATAAGATCCGCCAAATAAAAACTTCAAGCCAAATGCAAGGGCAATAAAAAGGAATAAATAAAGGTATTGAATGCCATTAATTCGTGTGTTCATCGTGCGGTATTTCTCTCCGTGTCTCTCCACGATGTTTGCCACCAGATTATCCATTCCTTTTTTGAGTGTCGCGTTGTAAGTGGACTCCTGAAAAGTAAAAGTGTCTTTGCCGGAGAAGAATGCCTGGTATACGTCGTTTTCGGCGGGAGTTAAGTCGTGTTTCTTTTCTTCTGAGGTTGAAAAAGTAAATTTTTTGGATTCCTGTTTGATCTTCATCCAGCCTTTTGCTCCCAGGGAAGCAATTTGTCCGGTAAAGGCGTTTGCACTGACGGCGCCACGGTTCATAACGGCAAAAACATCCGCTGGAGAAAAACCTTCCGGGGCATCGTATTGAGGCATGATGGTTCCGGGTTTTGGATCACGGCCGTATTTCCACCAAAGAATGGTGTTCCGAACAACTAAGAATAAAACCATGAAGATAAGTAAAACCCACAAAGCATGACTTTTTAGCCAATAGATGAAATTATCCATGCCGGATGGATAGATCAGTTGATTTTTTTCCCAGGAAGCAGCGAAAGTCAGCCCTTCGTTTGCACCGAGCGGAGCCGTAGTTTGGAAGATAATTTTATTCGGATCAATTTGTTCTGCCGAATAATTTTTTCCGGAAGCGTTTTGAGTGCCGGTATATCCTGTAAATCGCTTGAATTTGATTCCCTTAGGGAGTAATACCTGAGCAGTCAATGTGTCTACTGAAAATTTCCAGCCGTTTCCATTGGTATTCCAATACAGTTCATCCACATCGTCTAAAAAACGAAGAACATGGTTTACTTTGTAGCGTAAATCGTAGGTATATTTTCCGGGTTCAAGGATTGTGTTCTTGTTTCCAAAATAAACACGAATTCCATTGTCCATATCTTCGGTGTGATAATCTTCCGCTTTGCCATCACGCGTAATGGAAACAATGGAAAAATCAACCGTTGTTCGCCCACCCTGGTAATCGTAAGTCAAAGGAATGTCCCGGTAAATGCCATGCTTGATATCGTAACCATCTGCATAAACAGTAATGTGCTCGGTAATGAGCATCGAGCAGTCTTTGTTGATTTGGTACGTTCCATCAAAACGAATGATGTGTGCAAAATCTTCTTGAGCAATTGTTTCACATGAAACGAGCATCAAAAGCCCGAGTAAGAATGGTTTCATCATAGGGAAGGAATTTCTTTTTGTGCGTTTCCGGCCTGAACATATTGTTTGCTGGAATAACCCAAAGCCGAACTGAAAAAACTATAGGGGATTTGAGAGATCATGCGGTTGTAAGCTTCTACTGACCCGTTATAAAACTGTCGGGAATACAACAAGTGATCTTCAGTTTTGCGAATTTGTTTCAGTAATTTTTCAAAATTTAAGTCCGCTTTCAAATCGGGATAGGCTTCTTTAATAACGTTGATTTTAGCTAAAATTTGCGGAAATTGATCGTCCTCTGACCAAATAGAATTTCTTTTCCCTGCCAATTCTTCCAGTAATTTTGCTTCGTGAGCAGCATAGCCTTGTGCAATTTGAATCAATTTGGGAATCAATTCGTAACGATTCAGTAATTGAACATCCATGTCTGCAAAAGCAGCCTCTGCTAAATTCCGGGATCGAATCAGCTGATTGCGTAAAATCAGGAAAATTACAAGGACGACGAATAACACAGCGCCGCCGATAATCAAGAAAATCATACCCGAAAAGTACTACAAATAGTTAGTTAATGGAGAATCAAAAGAATGAATGCAGCGGATTTTTTCCCACTGCATTCTAAATTCGACGGTTCTCGGATTTTAAGGTTCCGCACGAAGTTGTTCAAACACGTTGACGTATTCCTGTAATTTTTCAAACAAGCCTTTCAGATCGGCAGGGATTGCCTGTGGGAACAACTTTTGGATTTGTGTGATTCCGCCTTTGGCAGCTTTTTCTGCACCTGCTTTGTCTCCTGCACCAAATCTTTCCGCCATTAATTTCATGCTCTGATTTACAATTGCCACTGTCATCATGCGCTTGTGGTTCAGGTCGAGTGTCATATCCAGTAAGCCTGTTGCCTGGCTCCATTCCGGATGTAACTCCCGCTCCACCACTTTTTGCTTTTTACTCACCGGATCCGTGTATGTCATGCGCGCAACCACTTTTTGGTTTTCAATTGCAGGGGTGGAATTGATAATGTCCATTTTCACCAAAGCCATTTTTTGGAGCCCGGGGAATAAATGGTCGATATCAACCGTTACTTTTCCGGCATTGACCTTTGCATTTTCATACCCCAATAACTGGCGGTAAACGATCTGATCGTTGAACAAAACTTCCAGTTTTACGTCTGTTCCTATCGGGTCAATAATCCCGTCGAATGTTTTTAGAAATGCCTGGCTGTAGTGTGAAGGATCACCCGCCATCTGCATGGTCCCACCACCAATTGTTGCCAGTTGTTCCAACAATGCAGTATTGTAATCATAACCAACTCCGATAGCTGAAATTTGCAGTCCTTTTGCGGCATAGGTTTTTGCCAGGTTAACGGAGATTTCCGGCTCATCTCCGCCATAACCGTCGGATAATAAAACCAGGCGATTGACCATGTTCGCTTTTTTATCTGCTGAGAGTTGTTTGAGGCCCTCTTCAAAACCAATGGAAATGTTTGTTCCGCCGTTTGGCTGCAGGGCGCGAATGATGTCGCAAATGGCCGCTTTGTTGGTGATGAATTGAGAAGGCAATACTTTGTAAACCTGGTCGTCGAAAGCTACGATTCCTATGCGGTCTTGCGGAGTCATGCGGCTGATAAATTCGATCAATGTGTTTTTCAGGAGTTCCAGTCGGTTATCATTCGACATGGACCCGGAAACATCGATCACAAAAAGCAGGTTTTTCGGAATGGAAACTTTTTTGTTTTTAGTGTTTACTTTAAAGCCAACTTCCAGAACTGCTTCTTTAGAGGATGCATTGAATTTGTTTCCCCATTTGAGGAACAGGTCTACTTCATTGTCGCCAGAAGGATATTGAGCAGTTACAAAATCGTTCACGTTCAAAGCCACCAGATCTTTTACCCTCGGAATGAAGGATTCAATGTTTTCCAGACGCGGATCCGGAATATAATTGATCGTTTTTCCCATGGTAGCAAATCCTTTCATTCTGCTGAGATCAAGCACGCTCGCATCCCGCTGAAAAGTGAAATCAATGACATACTTTGTTTTAAGTGGAAGCATGAAAAAAACTTTGCCTGTAGCGTCGGTTCGGCCTTTGTATTTGATCGAACCGCCAACCGTTTTTACATAGACCGGTTCGTTGGCAATGGGCGAGCCGTTTTTTCGAATCGTCAGATCAACCCGTGCGTGTGAGCTGCTGGGTTTAATTCCGGCGGGAATGGTTTGAACGGTGTATCTTCCTTCCTGCTTTTCAGTGAACCCCTTTTTTTCGTAAGTTAAAAAGCAGGTTCTTGCAGTAGATTCATCGGTGAAATCTGCCCAGTCCATGGACGGGATATCAGCCACATCAATTTCATAGTCGTTTTTGTTCGGGATCAGGAAAATACATTCTCCGGCTGCATTGGTGGTGCCCGTAAACTGTTCTGACAAGGCAAAGCAGGTGAGGGTTACGGGGATATTTGCCTGTGGCTTGTCTTCCCGAGTTTTCACCACTACTTTCAAGGCACAATGGCTTGCATCCGGAAGAGGCATGGCAGGATATTTCTGAGGAGTTTTTTTAAATACGATGGTAGATCGATCCGGCAGGATGCGGTTTTCGCGTTTCCAAACTTCCAGGTCGTAAGTAATGTGTCCGCTTGCGGTTCCTTTTCCCCAGGCTTCCACCCAAAGACAATTACTCATATCACCGATGGATCCGATCCACAATTCTCCATGATCAAAAACCATATCCAGAATACCGGAAGCATTGGTTTTTTTCTCTATGCGCTCAAAAGTCTTTGATTCTACAAAACGCACGGACATATTGGCTGCGGGTTTGTTTTGATTGGTAACAACCTGTAAATGGTAACTGGTCTGAGCGCGGGCAATGGGAATGCAGCAAAGCGCCACCAGGAGGAGTCGAATTGGTTTCATAAGTTTTGGAAAAATGGGTTTGTCTCCTTCAAACTCACTGATTCCAATTTGGTTACACTTTTGAATGAAGAATGATTGATAAATCATCCGGTTTCCCCTTCGATTGCTTCCTGTTATTCTTGGCTGGAAGCGTTTTCAATTGAATTCAGAAGCTCTTGTATGAGGACAGCATCAGCGAAAGTCGGCGCAGTTCGGGTATTGTTTCTTATATCTGCAGCAAGCCTTGTGTATACATTTGCCACATTCCGGCTCATTACATCGTCAGGAAAACCTTGATATACTTCAGGTAATGGAGTCAAAAGTCTTAATTCTTTTTCATTCCCCCTGGCTCCACGAATTGATAATGGTACAAATTGTCCGTGCCCAAGCATTCCTGTAACTTGAATATCCCCCTCAGAACCATTGATTTCCCATAGTAAATTGGTTCCTCTGGAAACTCCTCCACGATAATGTACTGAAATAGCGGCACCACTTTTCAGTTTTCCTATGATCATTATTTGATCCTCACTTGTTTTTGGTTTTACATCTCCGTTATCCAGTATGTTTACAGTTGGATAATTGCTTGTCATCTGCGCCTTCAGTTGATCAAAATTGCCCAAAACTTTGATAAGACCCGAAAGCGTATGTCCTAAAGGAATGCTTAACATGGTAGCTCCATTCGACTTGTCAAACATATAATATTGGTCGGCGGCGGAACTATCGCCCCAGCTTCCACCGGAACCTATCAATGTTGTTGAAAGGACTTTCCCAACAAACCCATCTTTGATAAGCTGTTGTAAATAAGTTACTTCCGGAGAAACAGTCATTTGCATACCAACTACAGCAACCAGATTTTTACTGGAGGCAAGTTCAGCAAGTTCAATGGTTTCCTTTAAACCATTTCCCAAAGGATGTTCACAATAAACATGCTTACCGGCTTCAAGAGCTTCTTTAACCAAACTAAAATGATGAGGTACTTTTACGGTTATAACTACGAGATCTATCTCTGGTGATTGGATTAATTCCGAAGAATTTTGAAATGCAATTGGAATCTGTAATTCATCCGCACTTCGCTTTGCACTTTGATATGTTGAGTTTGCAACACCGATGATTTCAAAGGATTCAGTTAAGAATTTTAATGCCGGTAGATGTGCTTTTGATGCCCAATGACTATCGGGATTTAAACCGATAAACCCAATTTTAATACGTCCGGATTTTGTTTTTTTCATATCAGTTATTTGATTTTCAATTTACTGCCACGAAATTACGCTTAAACTACTATTTTTGTGTGCAATCAATAAAAAGTGAGGTACATACAATTATGTAAGTAATGAGTAATAAAAAAGAAAATACAACGAATAGAATGAATCGGGAATTTCTTTCTGATTGTAATCTGACTTATGCTGTTCAATTAATGGGCGGTAGGTGGAAACTACCAATCCTGATGCGCTTATTCCCTGAAAAAAAACGGTTTGGTGAACTGAAGAAAATAATTCCAAACATTACTGAACGGATGCTTGCGCTTCAACTGAGAGAGTTGGAGAGAGATGGCCTTGTTTCAAGGACTGTTTATGCTGAAGTTCCTCCAAGAGTTGAATACGAATTGACTGCGATTGGACACGAACTTATTCCATCTTGCCTGGAACTTGATAAATGGGGCTCCAAACACAAGCTTACCCATTCTGGAGAAGTGCCAAACTTGACGGATTAATTAGAAACTATTTTTCAGAAATGCCATTTCTGAAAAACCCTGATATCAGCGATTAGAGCCAAAATAGGGAGTTTAGACATCATCCTGTTTCCCCTTAAACTACCTGATTTTCCTTCTGCTCTGACAGCCCACACTTCTCGCATCCTGCCTGCTTCTTGCGTTTGGAAGACAAATAAAACCGGCGGCCCAAATAGAAAATGGCTGCGGAAATGGCTGCTATGACTAAAAA
>CAMLDR010000146.1 GCA_946478775.1 uncultured Flavobacteriales bacterium | reverse complement strand
GGAAGTGATAATCCTTGATTTTGGTACTGTTTGGAAACAGATACCACGAATCTTAAATTAGCTTTTGTTAAACGTTCCAACGCCCTCTTATCCCCCGCCTTAATTCGTTTAGCTAATTCTACCTCTTCGTCGGCAGTAATTAATTCAACGCGACCAATTTCTTGAAGGTATTTATCGAGAGAGGCTGTCTCACGATTTGTAACTTGCTTTACAATCTTTAACTGTCTCATGGTCTTTACTATTGATTTACATGAATATAACGATTATAAGATACACATAGTTGTGTTCGTTGGAATCAAAAAATGTTAAATGACTAAACAGCTTGTTTAAACTAACAAATTGTGTGAATCAATGAAGATTTCGGATAATCAAGTTAAAAAAGTAACTTTGTGCCCAAATAAGAGCGGATTATGCGTGTTTTAATGGTTTGTTTGGGAAATATTTGCCGTTCACCGATGGCTGATGGCTGGTTGAGACATAAAGCAAAAAACCTTGGCTTGTCCATCGAAGTAGATTCTGCCGGAACAGCGAATTATCATGTAGGTTCCCAGCCGGACCATCGTATGAGAAGAATTTCAATGGAATACGGGGTTTCGATAGATGAATTGAGAGCCCGTCAATTTTCTGTTGCTGATTTTGACAATTATGACATTATCTTTGCAATGGATAAAAGCAATGAACAAAACATTTTGCGCTTGGCCAGAAATGAAACAGATAAACAGAAAGTGAGACTTTTCCTGAATGAGTTACACCCAAATCAGGATTTGGAGGTTCCCGATCCTTATTACGGTACTGAACTAAATTTCAGGGAAGTAATTGAATTGCTGGACCAGGCAACACACGCATTTTTAAAGAACAATCAATTAATAGAGAAGCAATGAGCGCAGGTAACTTATACCTTATCCCAAATACACTTGGAGGAGAATCAACTGAAGATATCATTCCACAAAAAGTAGCTGAGATAGCCGCTGAATTACGCGTATTTGCAGTTGAAGACGTTAAATCAGCCCGCAGACTGCTGCGCAAAATAGATCGTACTTTTCCCATTGATGAATCCGAATTCTTTATTCTGAATAAATCCACTGCTGCAACCGAATTATACCACTTGATCAAAGCTATGAAAGCCGGAAAAAGCGTAGGTATTATCAGCGAAGCCGGCTGTGCAGGAATTGCGGATCCGGGAGCGGTTTTGGTTGCTTTGGCCCACGAGAACGATATCCACGTCTGCCCTACAGTTGGTCCAAGTTCCATCCTGCTCACACTGATCGGAAGTGGGTTTAACGGACAACAATTTGCGTTTCATGGGTACCTGCCAAAAGAACAAAAAGAACGCATACGGAAACTGAAAGACCTGGAACAACGTGTTAAACGAAGCGGTGAAACCCAATTATTCATGGACACTCCCTTCAGAACCATGCACGTTTTTGAAGACTTATTGAATATGCTGGCCGATGACACTTTATTGTGTGTAGCATCCAATCTGACTCTATTCACAGAGCGGATTCAAACCAAAACCATTAAAGAATGGAGAGAAAATGCCTACGATCTGAGCAAGCAGCCCACGATGTTCGCATTGGGGAAATTATAAATTTCCTCAGGTTAAAATGTTCCAAGAGTTAAAAAAGTTCCAAATAGATTTCTTTAGTCGAATCAAATCCTTTGAACTATTGAACATTTCAACTCCTATTTAATATCGCCAAATTCGGGAAACTAAACCGTTTTGGACTTGAACTAGTTGATTAAAGACCTCTTGCTTTTTTGATGTTATCGTAAGCTTCCTGGATTCGCTGGAATTTCTCCTTCGCTCCTTTTTGGTATTCTTCTCCCAAAGAAGCTACTTTATCCGGGTGATAACGCACAGCCATCTGGCGATACGCTTTTTTGACCTCTTCGTCTGAAGCCGTTTGTTCAATCCCCAAAATTTCGTAATCTGTATTCAGGTTCTGACGGAACATTCCCTGGACGGATCTAAAATCCATCGGTGGAACCTGCAGCAGGTTTGCAATGTATTGCAGTGTTTTGATTTCCTGATCAGAAACCTGCCCGTCCGATTGTGCTATCCCAAATAAATAATGAAGCAGCTGAATCCGGATTTCTACCTGTGCACGCATACGTATATCGGAACAAATCTGATCAATCGGGATAGTTGGAGCATCTAAAAAGTGCTTCAGTGTTTGCAAATGCGAGGTATTGAATTGGTTCCCGAATTGCTGTGCCAGGAAAGCTTTGACAAAATCCAACTCTGATTTCACTACTTTTCCGTCACTTTTCATCATATAGGCAGAAAGTGCCAAAAGCTGCGTGGGGAAATCGTACCGCTGGGTTTGCTGTGTGTAATACTCAAAGATATCCTGGAAAGATTGGCGGGAACTACCTCCTGCTCCTTGCCCGTCGGGCTTCTTTTTTTGTGTGAATTGCTGTACAATTCCACCTAATACGAAACCGGCAATGGCACCAAAAAAACTCCTGGTTAAAACAAATCCTATAATGGCAAATATTAATGCGTACACCCTGTGAAAATTAAATCCCCGCCTTGAATGAAAGTTCCTGGCGGGGATTATCTGTTATACAAATGAGATACTTCTCTCAATAAAATTATTCAATTCCTCGCCTTTCAGCATTCCTTGAGCCAATAAGGCTAAATCAGTTAGCTGCTTAATTTTAGCCGACTTTTCATCCTCATTAGTCAAACTCAATAAATCTTCTACTTTTTGATGATTTGCATTGACAACCATACTGTATGTTTCCGGAAAAGCTCCGAAGAAACCTCCACCTCCATTTTTTTGTTGTTCCATCATGCGACGTATAAACTCCGGCTGCGTAACAATGATCGGTGAATCTGTTTCACTCATCGACTTGAATTCAACTTTGAATTTCCGACTATCAACAGCCGATTCGAATAATGGTTTCAGGGCCGTTTGTTGTTCTTCGTTCAATTTGGCAGGTAATTCACCTTCTTTTTGGATCAATTGGTCCAATGCATCTGCATCCACACGCACAAAGCCGAAATTCTCCATTGTCTGCTCAATCAGTGAGATCCAATGCGGGGCAAGCGGTCCGTCAATAACAGCTACCTGAAAACCACGGTCTTTTGCCTGTTTCACGAAGGAAAAATGTTCTTCCACGCTGTGCGTGTATAATGCCATTACTTTTCCGTCTTTATTTGTCTGAAGCGGTGCGATCTGATCTTTAAACTCTTCAATCGTGTAATATTTTCCGTCTGCATTTTTGATCAGGGCAAAGCTTTTTGCTTTTTCCGCAAATTTTTCATCAGAAAGCATTCCGTATTCCACGAAAATCTTCAAATCATCCCATTTTGATTCAAAATCAGCACGGTCTTTCTTAAACATTTCCGCCAGTTTATCTGCCACTTTTTTGGTAATGTGGGCAGAAATTTTCTTCACATTCCCATCGCTTTGAAGGTAAGAGCGTGAAACATTCAGAGGAATATCCGGAGAATCAATTACTCCATGAAGCAAAGTCAAAAACTCGGGAACAATTTCCGCTACCGAATCGGTGATAAATACCTGGTTGGAATACAAGTTGATCTTGTTTCTCTGCACTTCCACGTTTTCCTTGATCTTCGGGAAGTAAAGAATCCCTGTCAGGTTGAACGGATAATCCACGTTCAGGTGAATATGAAACAACGGATCTTCAAAAGACATCGGATACAACTCACGGTAGAACGAATTGTAATCTTCGTCTTTCAGGTCAACCGGAGCCTTAGTCCATGCCGGTTTTGGGTTATTCACCTGGTTCGGGATATCCACAGAAACGCGTTTCACTTTTCCGTCTTCGTCTTTTTCACCTTCGGGCGAATCGATGTATTCTACTTTCGTTCCGAAGAAAACCGGAATTGGCAGGAATTTACAGTATTTATCCAGAATTCCCTGGATACGGGACTTCTCTAAAAACTCGATGGACTCTTCATTGATATACAAGATGATATCCGTTCCACGTGTCTCTTTTTCAATTTCTGTCAGGGTAAATTCCGGTGAGCCGTTGCTTTCCCATTGAACCGCCTGCGAACCCTCATGACGCGACAAAGTACGGATCTGTACTTTTTCAGCAACCATGAACGCGGAATAAAATCCTAAACCAAAATGACCGATGATGCTTTCCGCTCCGTCCTTTCCTTCGTATTGTTTTACGAATTCTTCTGCACCTGAAAAGGCAATCTGATTGATGTACTTATCGATTTCATCGGCTGTCATACCGATCCCGTTATCTCGGATAGTCAGTGTTTTTGATTCCTTGTCTAAAAGTACTTCTACTTTCAGATCTCCTAACTCCCCTTTATACTCACCCGTTGAGGTCAGTACTTTCAGTTTCTGACTAGCATCTACGGCATTTGAAACCAACTCACGTAAGAAAATCTCATGGTCGGAATACAAGAATTTTTTAATAATCGGAAAAATATTTTCCGTTGAAACATGTATTTGTCCTGTTTTCATACTTATTTGAAATTTGGGATTGTATTGTCAAGGTTTGTGCCAAGTAAGATTTCGTGACAAAATGACAGCGTAATTACGAATTACCAATGCCTAATTACGAATTAGTGAAAAAATACTTGCCAATAGTCCACATACAAATAGATCTGAGACTACTTAATTCGTTTTAAAGGAATACAAATAATGTTGTCGTGGCTCGGTAAGTCCTGAACGTTTTTAATCTCTGTCAGTTTGCCTCTGCGCTCTTTGGTTCCTTTATGCTTATAAAAAGTGTAATTCCCAATTGTTTGTACTAATTCCATTATTTCCCGGGGACTTGGTCCCACTTCTTTCTCTCTTTTTTCGGAAACTTCAATAATGAAAACCGGCAGCTGTGCTTTGAACCAATTCATTCCTCCTTGAATTACCTGGGGTTCAAAACCTTCCACATCAATTTTTACCAGGTCAATGGTGGTGTTTTCGTCAAAAAGATCATCCAGACGCTCCATTTTCACTTCTACTCCTTTCTGATTGTCACTTTGCGAAATAAGCGACGCTCCTCCACGGTTGACTTCCCAGTTTTCAAAAAGTAAAGCTGCTCCTTGAGTATCTGAAAGTGCAATCGGAAGTAACTCAATATTTTTACAGTGGTTCAATTCAATATTGGCTTGTAAAATAGGAACTGTTCCAGGATTTGCTTCTACTGCATAGACAATTCCCTGCTTTCCAACAATTCGGGAAGCAATCACTGACATCAACCCAATATTTGCACCGATGTCCAAAAAGCGATGTCCTGATTTCAGGTAATTTTCAAGGAATTGAATGGTTCCTTTCTCATATGTCCCTGTTTCAAAAAGTGATAGCTCTACTCCTTTGTCCAGAGAAGGATCAATCAACATTTTGACACCATGAATGGTTTTCAGTATATGCTTTCCTGCAAATTTCGGATCAGGAAGAAGCATTTTAGGCAAGGTTACAGAAAGCCTTCTAATTCCTTTGACGTCCCAGTCGCGGAGAGCCGAGATGAGTTTGTGACGAAATAAAAAGGACCTTTCAGGAATACTCATAGACACAAAGTTAAACAATCATCTAAACTCTACTCAGCAGAAAAAGAGTTTCGCTCTAAAAAACAGCCGTTTCATCCTTATTATTTGATCAGAATCACCACTTGTTCTTGCTTTGGTTCAAATTAAACTCAAAAGCTATGAAAAAACTAGTTCTTTCAACCTACTGGATACTCGTCACAACTCTTGCCCTTGCCCAACAATACCCTATAGAACCAACCTTCGAAAAGGTGAAAAACGATTTCAAAGCTCATGTTGCAAAAGGCTGGGCAACTTTTTTGACCGAGGGATTGAAGGTTCCCCCTGCCATGCATTCAAAAGTAGAACTCATTCCTGCAACAAAAGAAATGGGTTTCTATGCCATTACCGGATATTTCAGTTCGGATGACGTCTGGAAAGCACGCCTGGGAAAAGGATATAAAGATCTGTATTTTCAAAATATCGCTGTCCACCTTCCGAAAGAAATACATGGGGTGGAATATTATTTCACCTATAACGTAAACTACAGCCGCCTGACCAAAGAGTATGAACCACTCAACAACTGGGTATTTAGCTACACCGAGGAAGCAGCATCTCCGATTGCTAAAGGAGTTACACTGCCAAACATTGCAAAACGGAAAGAAATTTTATTGGATTACTTCAAAAACAACTACAAAAGCTTAGAAACTGCAGAAAGCGTGTTTTCAAACTGGATCAAGATAGAAGACTTCATTGTTAATGAAAAATATACCCGAGTAAACGGGATCTTACAATGGAGCTGGAATGCTGTTATCAACTATGAAAACCTGAACGGTGAAGAAATCGATGTGGAATATGTACGCTACGATTTCAATGTTAACTACAATCCGAAAACGGGTACTTATACGCCGGTAGGGATCTACTATTCCCGCAATGATGTTACCTCGGATGAATCACCGAACAAAAGAAGTTATGCGCCTGAGAAACCCATGGTTGTCGGAAATTTATTTGAAAATGGTTTTGATGCCATCTATCAAAAATATGCTCCAAAAACGGAAAAAAAAACAGACCAGAAATTTTTCGACCAACAGATCATGACCTTCGATGCACTGATTAAAACCGCAACGATTCATTCCATACCGAATATCGATTCCTATTTTGCGGATGCAACTGTTTTGGAGGAATTAAAAACCCTGCTGAAATCATGGGAGCAAAACACTTCCTGGAGCACAGGACCGGTACCACAGGATATCCATGTATGGGAAGTCACGGAAGCTTTGTACCAACCGATTGTAAAATACGATCAGAACATCCTGAAACCATATGGCGGAAACGTTACTTACACCCTGAGTTTTAAATATGTTTCATCCAACAAGAAAGGGAAAAATGCAAATTTGGGAGAGAATACAGAGACCAAACAGCTGAATTTCATTTGGGAATACCAATCGGACGGTACATTCAAAATCACAAAACTGGAAAACTATTAATCGAACTTCGCTAGTTTTATCAAGCCCTATCCCGTTTTAAATCCATCTAAACACTTTGTCTTTTTTTGTGATGAAAAATTATTTTTTTAACAATTATCTGAAAAATGATTATTTTTTCTCGCTGAATTAATTGAGCCTCTATATGAAGAAAAATCCTGGATATGGATTGCTGCTTTTATTCCTTCTGATAATTGCAGTGCCCGCCTTGTGTCAGAAAGACCCCATTGAAGCGGCCTGGAAAAATTATCATACCAATCCCGAGAGCAGTAAAAAATACCTTCGTCGTGAGCTTGAACTTTCACGCAAGAACAACGATTTCAGGAGCGAAGGAAAATGTTTGAGCTATTTGGGAGTGATCCAGGATATTGAAGGGAAATCAAAAGAAGCCATTGGGCTACTCCTGCAGGCCATTCGCATTCAGGAAAAGCATCAATTCAGGGAAGATTTGTCATTTTCTTACAACAATTTGGGAGTGGCACACTTTTACCAAAACAACTACGGTATCGCGCTCAAATACTATCAAAAATCCTATCAAATAGATTCGCTTTTGAGCAATCAAAGCGGTGCTGCGGGAACGTTGGTGAATATCGGTTTGATCCTTACTTATCAAAACAAATCGGAACAAGCCAAAAGAAATTACCTCCTTGCATTGGACAGTTATAAAGCATTAAAGGATTCCAACGGAATTTGCAGTGTATTCAGTAATCTCGGGAAAATTTCCTTTGAAAAAGAAGCCTATCAAACGGCCATTGATTATTATCAAAAATCCATCAAATATGTTCCGGAAAAAGCCGGCATCGAAGTGGCCTTTACACCGTATTACGGACTTGCAAACGCTCACATTCAATTAAAACGTTATTCGGAAGCCATTCAATTTGCGCATATTGCCATTGAAATGGCTAAAAAAGTTCAGGCTAAAGAACGCCTGCAATACGGATATGAAATTCTGGCAGAAGCGGAAGGTAAAGCCGGAAACTTTCAGGCTGCATACGAATCCATGCAGAAATACACCGAAATTCGCGATGCCATTGTGAACCAGGAAAACGGAGATGCTATTGCTGAAATGGAAGTCAAATTTCAGAACGAACAGCGGGACAAGGAACTTCTGGAAGCCAAATCAAAAAGACTGGAAGATGAAAAAAACCTGGCTGTTTTCAAATTGACACTCACTATTTCACTTTCCGTTATTCTTGTCCTGATTATCACTATAGCACTCTTCGCGCAACGAAACAAAGGGAATAAGCAAAAATCAGAATTGCTGAAACTTCGAAACGAAGCCATCCAAGAGAACCTGCAGCAAAAAGAAATGATGATCGGAGAAATTCATCACCGGGTAAAAAACAACCTGCAGCTTATCTCCAGCATCATTGATCTGCATGCACGGACATTGGAAGAAGGTAAAGAGCGGAATGTACTTCTTGATAGTCGAAAACGCGTGGAATCCATTGCCATCGTACATCAAAAATTGTATCAAAATGATGAAATATTCTCTATCGAGTTGAATGAATATTTCAGGGACCTGGGAAACACCATTCTGAATCATTTTGACACCACTTCCAATCAGATAAGTCTTTTAGTGAAATCACTGGATTCCCTAAACGTCCACATCGATTCTGCTATTCCGATCGGATTGATCCTGTCCGAATTGATTACCAATTCCCTGAAATACGCTTTTGAAAAGGTTGAGTACCCTCTGATCAGTATCGAATTAATGCGAAACAGACAATCTCTTATTCTCATTTACAAAGACAACGGAAAATCCTTCGATCCAACCAGTTGGGAAAACGGAACGTCCTTTGGAAAACGAATGATCGGATCCTTATTACGCCAATTAAAAGCAGAAGCATCATTCACAGAGCAGGATGGCGGTTTTACCGCACAAATCAATTGTTCTAACATAATCTGGAAAGAAAAATGAATAAAATCAGAATCAGTATCACAGAAGACGAAGCACTCATTGCAGATCATTTATCCTATTGTTTGGAAGATTTGGGGTACGAAGTGGTTTCCATCAGCGATAATGCCGCTGAAACCATCGGAAACCTTACCATCCATCAGCCGGATATTGCGCTGATTGATATTCAAATACGAGGAGAAATGGATGGTATTCAATTGGCCAAGATCATACGGGAACAATTCCGGATTCCTTTTATTTACATTACGTCAAACAGTGAATCTGCTACAATTGAAAAATTAAAAGAAACACAACCGGCAGGGTTTATTCTCAAGCCATTTTCTACTTCTTCTTTGGCACCGGTGATTGAAATTGCAATTCACAATGCCAGCATCCAAAAAATCGATGCAAGGGAATTGATCCAGGTAGACGATGCTTTATTTATCAAAGACAAACACAGCCTGATCAAAATCCGGTTTACCGATATTCTTTTTGCCGAAGCAAGAAGCAATTACACCCTGATTCAAACTAATGACAACCGATTTTTACTCAGTCAAACATTGAAGAACATCGAAGAGAAACTGGTTCCTAACGGGTTCATGCGAATCCATCGTTCTTACATCGTAAACATTCGGGAAATCGACGAAATCCGTCCGAAAAATGTGCGATTAAATGACACGGAACTTCCGCTGAGTGAAACCTATCGTGCGGAACTCCTGGATCGCATACAAACCATTTAAGTAAAAGATCTGTGTGAGGCCAAACAAAAAAGTCCGGATTGATTCCGGACTTTCTGTTTTCTTTAATATTTCTTGCCTCCTAAGCGTAAAGCTCTTCCTGCAGACTAGCGATTTTAGTATCTGCCAGATAATCATCATACGGCATCATTTTATCAATAAAACCATTCGGTGTTAATTCAATGATTCTGTTAGCAACTGTGGAAACCAACTCGTGGTCATGAGAAGTGAACAGCATGGTTCCTTCAAAGGCCGACATCCCGTTGTTCAATGCCGTAATCGATTCCAGGTCCAGGTGATTGGTAGGTTCGTCCATCATCAGGAAATTTGCTTTTGCAAGCATCATTCGGGACAACATACAACGTACTTTTTCACCTCCCGAAAGTACCGTAGCACTTTTCAAAGCTTCTTCCCCGGAGAACAACATTCTTCCAAGGAATCCACGAATACTTACTTCTTCTCTTTCTTCATCTGTTTGGGCATATTGGCGCAACCAGTCGATCAAAGACAATTTACCCTGAAAGAATGAAGAGTTATCATTTGGCAAATAAGCTGTTGTGATTGTAGTACCATAAGTAAATTCGCCCTTATCAGCCTGCATATTTCCATTCAATATTTCGAAGAACTGCGTAATTGCAATGGAGTTTTTAGAAACGATTGCCACTTTATCTCCTTTATTCAGGGTGAAAGACAAGTTTTTGAACAGGTATTCTCCTTCGTGCATTTTCGTCAATCCGCTAACAGTCAGGATCTGATTTCCTGCATCACGTTCCTGGTGGAATGTAATTCCCGGATAACGACGAGACGAAGGCTGGATTTCTTCCAGGTCCAGTTTATCAATCAATTTACGACGACTGGTAGCTTGTTTGGATTTAGAGGCATTTGCAGAGAAACGGGAAATGAAATCCTGCAACTCTTTTTTCTTGTCCTCTGCTTTCTTATTCTTATCTGCACGCTGACGAGCTGCCAACTGAGACGATTGGTACCAGAATGTATAATTCCCTGTGAATACATTGATCTTACTGAAATCAATATCGCAGATATGCGTACAAACCGTATCTAAGAAGTGA
>CAMLDR010000145.1 GCA_946478775.1 uncultured Flavobacteriales bacterium | reverse complement strand
TCATTTAGCAAGGCTTTTAAAAGAATTCACGGATTTTGTCCACGGAATGCAACTTACAGTGAGTAATTGACGTTATTACTATAACTCAATTTATCTTATGTACTACAACAACATATTACAAGTGGAAAAACTAGATTCGATTATTTTTTATAAGATCGACAGGGCAATTCGCACCTATAGACAATTTGCGCAGGCTCGTTTGAGATCTCTCGGACATCAAATCACAATTGACCAATGGCTGGTTATTCGTTGTTTGATTGAAAACCCGGGAATTCAGCAGAACGAAATTTCAGAATTGGTATTTAAGGATGCAGCTTCTGTGAACAGAATGATTAACCTATTGGTTGAAGCCAAATACCTGAAGCGTAAGATCAATAAAACCGATCGCCGGAAGATGGATATTTTGGTAACCCAAAAAGCACTGGACGCTATGGAAGCGATGGATGAGGTGATTCCTAACAATCGCGCAACAGCCCTAAACGGACTTACCCAGGAAGAAATGCAGATCACCACCAAGGTGATGACACAAATTGCAAGTAATTGCAAGAAATGAAAAAATCCCCCGGTTGAGCCGGGGGATTTTTTTTGATCTGATCAACCATCGGAAGATTATTCCAATACCAATACCAGCTTATTAAAATCGGCAGCCCCGTTGATCACCTTTTCATACATCTCGTATTCGGCAACCGGGTAATATACCTTATTGTAAAATTCATGGATGGTTACAACCAATTGATTTCCGTTTAATTCATAAGAAGAAACAAAACCGGATTGCAAAGCCTTCTCGTCATTGGAAACAATGTTGAAATTCAGGATCTCCGGGTTTTTAACTTTAGTTCCTTCCGGAATATTGATCACGATTTTTCTGACGTACTGGCGAGTAAATTGAGTCGAAACAGGTAATTTGCGCGCTTCTTTATTGTACATCTCAGCTTGCGGTCCGATAAGCATTCCCACCTTCAACAAGGTTTTCGTTCCGGCTTTCTCAATGAAATTGGTCCCTGAAATTTTTCCTTTGGCTACAAAAGTTTCTTTACCTGCTACTTTGCTGTTATCGTTTTGAAAAGAAACGTCCGTCAATTTGGAATCTTTGTCCAGGTATAACAAAACCTCTTCTTTCAATTCTGTTTTCTTAGCTTCATCCTGCACAAAATCTAAAATGAATTGCGGGAACATGGCTTTGTATCCGGATAATTTGCGCTCCAGTTCAATGGTTGGCTCACTCAGGTCCGAGTTAAAGGTTACAACGGTGTTAATCTCATCAATCGATTCCTCACTTTTAGTTCCTGTAATGTATTTCACTTTACCCACTCCGAAAGCCTGATCGCCTACAATGCGCTCTTCTACAAACAATCCGTTGTTGTTCATGTATTCAAAAGGAGGGAAGCCGATTCTTGAAAACACTCCGGGTGACCAGTATTTTTGAATGTCGCTGATGTAGATCATGGTTTCATCCAGGAAATTATAAGCTTCGTAATCTGTTAGAAAGGGATTTTCGTCCCGGTCAGATGTCAGAACCACTTCAAACTTCACTTTCATTTCCTTCAGACAGGCAATCATTAGTTTGATCATTCCTGTTTCATTGGTGATCTTTTTTGTCAGAATGTTATCCAGGTCACTGATTCCTTCAAAGTATTCTTCGGTCATTCCCACTTCCGTTTTTAGTTTGTATTCCAATTCACGTAATTGGGATTCCAAATCTCCTTTTCCAAGGTCGGAAACCAGCGCGGCGATTTTTTTTGCGGACTTTTTAGAAACGGTTTCAAAAAGATTGGAGTGTACATTTTTAGAAACATCCAGGTAAGTATAGAAATTAGACTTTCCATTGGAAGTGTTCTTTTGAAGTTTATAGTAGCATTTCATCAAATTTGCATTGTATGCACTGGATTCTTCATCTTTTAACCCCTCAATGTTTGAAGCTTCGATGAAGCATTTGTTGACATCTGTATTTAAAGAGTCTTTTGTGAAATTCGGCATTCCATTGATGGAGTGGAATTTAAATTCCAGGTGTTTCGGACAAATGATTTCGTAATTCACCTTCTTTTTGTCGACACCCGATTGCAGATACATGGAAGCTCCTGTTAAGATTGGTTCTTCACTGATGTAATGCAGGTATTCGATGTAACTTCCCTTTTCGAGTCCTTCCAAAGCGAAGTACTGGTATTCCACATTTCCGTTTTCGTCTTTCGATTCCTGGATATCCGATTCTTTCAGGTTGATGATCTTTCCATCAGGTTTGATCACACGGGCTTTTTGTTTTAATACCGTGGATCCCTGTTTGTTGGTAATATAAACCTTATTGCTGTTCTCAATCCCATTATCGGTATTAATCAATTTGATATTGTGGACCAGGACCATTTGATAAAATCCGTTGTTGTATTCCGTAAATTCAATACTTTTTTTCTCAAAAAGGATGATTTCATCTTCCAGACGGTCTTTTTCTGTGACCTCCATTTTTTCAGGAGTACTTTTCCAGTCGTAGTCGATGTAAAGCGGTGACTGGGCAATAGCGTAACTCGTTACTGTTATAGCTATCATTGCAAGGATAAGGTGTTTCATATTCTATGTTGTATTAACTGTGCTAGTTTTGTTCCTGGCCGCGCTAACGCTTGCCTGAATCAATCCGCCGCGGCGGATCGCTTTTTCTTATTTTTTTCGTTTAAGTTCAACGGTTTCGGAGATTGCTTTTTTCTTTTGGGCAATAAACTTGTTCCATTCGGCAAATTGGCGCGGTTCCAGGATTAAGAACTTTAATGCAACGTCCAGTGTTGCGGTAATTTTGGATCCGTTTTGTTCGTATTTCACATCGAAATCCACGATTTCAGAATGAAAAGAAATCGAAGAGGGCAGGTAGCTCACCTCATAATTTTGAGGAATTTCCAACTCAACCACATATTTATCCCGTGATTGGTGATCCAATTCAAAAGGTGCAATTCGCGTCTCCTTCAATTCATTCTGATAAGTGATTTCTTTATACAGGATCATATTGATGTAAACAGCATCATCCAGGTTCGTACAATAGTTTTTACAGGTCCAGTCAAAGTTCATGATTCCGGTAGTGTCTCTTTTCAGTACATTTTGCATAGTTCCGTTCGTCACAATAAACGAATTGTTTCCGCGCTGGTTCATGTTGGTCAGGAACTTGTTCCGGTCTTTAGGAAGTACGTCTTTCGCATAATTTCCGATCAATGTGTGGTAATATCCGTCGATTTTGACATTGGATTTTCCAATCAGGTCCTTCCCGTCGATTTTAATGCTCGAATAGTCATAAACCGTTGAATAGGTTTCATCTCTCACGGGAATGGTCGTCAATTCAAATTCCGTGGGACTGATGTGTAAAAGCGCTTCTTTTCCCTGGATAAAACCCGTGGATGCATTCATGGTCTGAAAGGAATTGGTTGCATCCAGGAAGTAGTATTTGCCATCTTCCTTGTAAGTGGTGATCATGTGATTATCACACATTCCGCTGGGAAATTCACTGTATTTAAATGGAAGATCGCGCGAACCGACCCAGGTCAGATAACCGGTGATATTGACGGCTTTTAGCATCGAATAGATCAGAGACGCCATGTCCTTGCAATCTCCGTAGCGTTTATCAACGATCAGGTTCGGCTGGCGAGGTACAAATCCGCCCATTCCTTCTTCGAACGCGATGTACTTAACGTGATCCTGCACCCAATAATAAATCGCCCGCACCTTATCGAGATTGGTTGGCAAATTCCGTGTGATCGAATCTGCAATTCGCGTAATCTCTGCACTCGGTTTTTCATTTTCAACTTCGGTAACGTTGGGTGCATAGTTTGTGTGAAGGTCCAGCAAAGTTGCTCCTACGTTTACTTTTTGCCCTTTGTAATTGTAATGCCCGATCTGAGCCAGGATCTGAGGTGCGTAATAACGAATATTCGGCGCATTCTCTTCCTGTTTTAAAAGAAAGGCCTGCTCACAGCTGTAAGTCGTTGTGCGGATGTTTTTAACGATCGTTTCTTCCTTTTTCAGGGTGATCTTATCCATGTTAAATTCCTTCAGCAGCAAGTGAATGGAAGTGTCCGAAATGATTTTGAGCGTAGGGTTCTCCGTTGGCGTATAATCACAAAAGATAAACCCAAAAGGGAAATCATTTTCAGTCATGGTGACATCATAGGAAATATGCCGAAGTGCTCCTTCGATCAATCCCGGAAAAACAATAATCGTTTCTTTGCTGTCATCGTGGAAAATTCCCCCGTCAGCTTGTGCATCTCTGGTGAAAGCACTGTTTGAAGCGACCTTTTTCGACTTGCTTTCGGAAGGAATTAAAGCATATGCTTCAATATTTGATACGGTTTCGAAAGACGTGAAATCAATGATGTATTCGGAAAGCATATTTGCCCCGTTCTTGTCAATGATCAAATCTTCGTATTCGAAATGGTACACCAGGGTTGGCTTTCCCTTCACGTACTTAATGGTTACCGTTCGTTCATTCTTGGTTTGCACGATGTGATTTCCGGCATACTTCGTTTTATAAGCAGCAAGGATTTCAGTCGTCTGACCTTGTGAAAGGAGCGAAAAACAAACACAACCCAGTAAAAGAACGAGTCGCTTAGAATTTTTGAACCTTAATTGCAATATCTCCATAATAGGTAGTAATTCGGATTAATTTTCCTGCTGCATTGTATTCCTTCGCTTCACCGTTCAATTCTCCGAAACGGTAATTTGCTTCATAGATCAAAATACCCGCATCGTTGTATTTCAAATATTTTCCGTGCAATTCTCCTTTCAGGTACTCTGCATCTTTGATCTTCTTACCCTGTTCGTTGTACTCGATTGATTTACCGTTTTCTTCCCCGTGAAGGTAACTTTCATCTTCCCAGGTTTTTCCGTTCTCATGATAAGTCATGTAGTGTCCTTCGATCAGCCCGTTCTTGCGGGAATGTTCCATGGATTTCTTCCCGGTTTTATAATAACTGGCTACTTTCATTTCGTTACCGACAAGTTCTACCGGTTTCACCATTTTACCTTCCGCATTTAAGTAGGAATAGGAAACGAAAATACCATAGTCGTAATTACGGACCATCATCAACGAACCGTTCACATCGAAATACTTCGTTTCTCCATGTCTTTTATTATCCAGGTTTTCTCCGGAGACCACTACTTTTCCGTTTTCGCTGTAATGAGTGAATTTACCCTGGCGATCCCCGTTTACATAAGTGATTTCGGATTCAATGGCTCCGTTTTCGTGGTAATTCTTATCGATTCCGTCCATATTTGCGTTGACGTATTTTGATTCACGGGTTAATTTTCCATCGTTCCCGTACCAGCGCCAGGTACCATCCCGGTCTCCGTTCTTATAACTTCCTTCGCAGGTTAAAACATTGTTGATGGTAAACCATTTAAACGATCCGTCTGCCACACCATTTTTGTAATTACCAATAAAAATAACATAGGAATTTGTAGGATCTTTCAATTGAATTTCTCCATCGTATTCTCCCATTTGACTGATAATGTGCTCGGTCGTATCAAATTCCGTATGAGCGATAATCAGGCCGTCATCGTATTCGTCAATTCTGTCTGATTTACCGTTTACGTCATAAGATAACTGGTATCCCTGTTTTCTGCCCTGAACATAGAAGTTTTTGTAGCTGAAGCTGCCATCGGAATAGTATCCGATCCATTGGCTGTCGTACTCCCCTTCAGAATAGTAACCTTCTGATACCAGATCACCGAAAATATTGAAAACCTGGAAAAGGCCATCTCTTTGTCCGTCATTTACCACGCTGAAACTTTCCAATTGTCCGTTTGAGAAGAATTCTTTCAGGGTGTCTGTTAGTTTTCCGTCTTTGTATTTTTCAATCGTAGTGAGATTTCCGTATTTATCGTAATACTTCCATTCCCCAAATCGTTCATTATCTACAATTTGCCCGACAATGGATTGTTTTCCACTCGGATAACTGCGGATGTAATCAATTTTCTTCCCTTTTTTCTCTGCAATGATTTTAGAGGTCCCTGCTTTGTCAAAATAGGTGATGGATTTCAAATCGCCTTTGGAAAATTCCAGTTCTTCGTATTTCTTTCCATCCAGGTCATACAGCATATTGGTGCCGTTTTGTTTTCCGGATTCATCCAGGACAATGGAAGCAGAAATGGCTCCGTTGGAGAAAAATTCTTCAAATTTACCAACCTCACTGCCGTTTTTGTAACTTCCTTTTTTCTCCACTTTTCCGTCGTAGAAATAGGTAGTGTACTCACCATCGTATTTTCCGTTCACATAGTTGTGTTGGGAAGCAAGCTGTCCGTTAGCATGATATTTTTTACGAATTCCCTGAACGTTATCGTTTACCAATTGGAATTCATCCGCTTTCGTACCATTCGAATTATAAGAGATATAACTTCCTTCTCCAACTCCCATTTTATAATTCATTTCTACCTCCGGCTTACCATTGGCATAATACGTTTTGTAGAAACCGTTTTTCTTGCCGTCTTTGATCAAATACTGTTCTTTCACAGTCCCGTTCCGATAGTAATAAGTAACCGTATCCTGTTCCAAATTGTCTACCATCCGGTATTTTACCAATAGTTCACCGCTGGAATAATAGGAGTACTGCATTTTTTCATTGCTGTTAGCAGTGAATCCAACACGTCTGGTGATTTTTCCGTCATAATCATTATACACCTCCCAGGTTCCGATCTCTTTTTGATTTTCGCCAAATTGAGCAAGCATTTTCAAGGAGCCGTTTTTGTGGTAGATATAATAATTCCCGAAGATCTGGTTTTTATCATTTTGTACTCCGATTCCTTCTAAATGAGAAGATCTGTAATCCACATTCACCCATTGCTTTTTCCCTTCGAATTCCATGAACTGGTTTGAAGTAGCCTCTTTATAAGCTGTTTTTGACCATTCGTAAAATGATTTTATAGCCGACATTTTCGACTTAATCTTGGATTGAACTTCTTCGTTGCTGATAGAAGTCAATGGGATCATGCAGAATTGATCGATCATCTTTTCTTTCCAGATTTTCTCGAAGAACGGCAAATAGTGCTGGTTCCAAAAATCCATATTCGATTTATCGTAGGTATTGTTCTTCAGGAATAAATGAAGTTGCTTTGCATAAGCAGTCGGAAGGGTGAATTTTGCTTTGTAGTTGTCCTGAAGCGCAATTTTATTTTCGAAAAGCAAGTTGTAGTCTTCGTAATTATCCGGACCGAAGAGTTCTTTGATGTTCTTGGGGTCTTTTTCAAAAGATCCGTTGGAAATCCGCTCAAGAATACCCGTAATTTCCCCCGACCTGGAATCGTCAGGAGTTAGCCAAAGAAAAGTAAGCAATGACAACATGGCCTGATCGTATAATCCTTCATGTGCAGCCAATAAACCAAGAGCCAAATGGCTATTTGCGTGGTAAACATTCCCCTGAATGGCCTGCTTGTAATCACTGATTGCTTCTTTGTATTTTTTTTGATTGGCGTAAGCTATTCCCCTGTTGTAAAGCAAATTATGCTGATATGGATGCAGCTTCAGACCTTCCGTATAAACACGAATGGCTTCTTCCGGCTTTTTGTTCATATCGTAACAATTTCCCAGAGTCAGGTAAACGGTATGTTTAAAATTGAAACGAATTTTATAATCCAGCAATTCATTCAGGATCTCAGCTGCCTGATGATAGTTTTCGAGCTGCATCTGGCTTAAGGCGATTTCGTATTGAGCAAGCGCATAAGCAGTATCATTGATATTGACTTTTTCGTATTCCTCAATTGCCTGGGCGTACTTTTTGTCATCGTGCAATTTAATTCCACGGTCGATAACATCTCTTGCTACGACTCGGGAAACATTTTTTTGTGCAAAAAGAGTAAGCGGAGAAAGGAGAGTTAAGATTAGTAATTTTCTCATGATAAATTAAAGACTTTAAAGTTTAGGCCTATTGTTTTGTATTAGGTTTTGGCCGTAAATTTAATTTTTTCTTAGGAATTTCAAGGCCCTTTTCAGGGGAAATTTTACCCACAATTTAGAACAAGTACTGAAATCAGTTGTACAAGAGGGAAAATCCTGATGCCAAAAATCTAACAGGTTGGTTAACAACCTGCAGATTTAGTGGAATGGAGTGTTTAAGAATGACTAAATCCGCTATTGGTATGAAACCGCTGGTGCAGGATCACTGCTTGACAAATCGGACTGTTTTACAAACTTTTCCGTCCATGGATCCGCTTAAAAGATAGACTCCGTTCTGTAGTTGGTCAATAGAGATTTGTGGTTCCCAGTTTTCCCCTTTTTCCATTGTTTTTTTCAATACAAGGGATCCTCTGAGATCCGTTATCGCAATGTTGACGATGCCACAGTTTTCACAGCCTACGTTAATCAGATCAGCTGCCGGATTGGGAAACAGGACAAAGTCACAATTGTCGGTTCCAACCGGATTTTTGATTATAGGAACATAGGAAACCCATGGCCGGGCCTGTTTAATTACCAATCGGTTTGTACTGTCGATCTTATATTCAATGTCCATGGCAAAGGTGGGATTGTTTTCTGCATGGTACAAAAAGGCAAAACGGTCGTGGATCACAGATAAATATTCACGAAGCAGGTTCAATTGCGGATCAGTCATTAAAAGGGTGTCAACATCCAGCAAACTCGAGTATTGGATCACCGAATAATCGTCCGTTCCATCGGGATAACGCTTAACCAGCAATTCTTCCGGATAAGTACTTTCAGGATTGGTAATAAGCTCTTCTCCCAATTGAGAGTTCAGATAGAACGTACTGTCTGTATTATAAACCGGGTCGGCACTGACTCCCACACCATTTACTGCTTCATCGTCAAAATTCGGATGGCACAATACGCCCATGGAAGCAAAATAATGGTTTACGCGATAAAACTCCCGTTCCTCAAAAGCGCGTAAATTCCACAAACTGGCAAATATTTCTTTCACCGTTTTGGAAATATGTCCTTCATTCAGGTGATGGGTCTTGGAATCATATAAACCTGCCCCGCTGAATCCCGGTAAATCTTCGTTGTTCGTACTGGATCTGCAGCGTATGGATGTCCCTGCAGGGAACGAGTTGTGCATTTCGGCAAGCCGGTCCAGCATCCAGTCAGGCATTCCTGCATCTTCAATATCATCGCGAAGTTCTTCCAGGCGCACATCGCGTACATTTCTGTCTGCAATGAAAGCCGGATCCTGCAGCATCAATTCGATCTCCTCAAAGAAATGATTGTGTTTCATGAACTCCTGGTAAAAGTAGAATGGGATACCAAATCCATCCGGAATAGTTCCATCCGGAAAGCCAAAAGTCCGCATTGTGGCCACATTGGCTGCTTTTGCACCAAAACCGTCATACATATCAAATTCGATCTCGCTCAACGGAAGAATGGATTTATACGATAAGTTCAGAGGCGGAAACTGCGGGGTTGTCGGGCGTTTGCTCTCGTACCAGGCATTTACTTCTTCAATGGTTGCTTCCCGGATCTCAAAGGAACTTTGATTCGTCTTGAAATAAATATAATGACCCAGTAGTTCGGAAATGGTATCGTTTAGTAAAGGATCACGAACAAATGCGTTGGGTACCTGATCGTGAATGGCTCTTAAATTGACATGGGAAAGCGGAGTTTGAATAACCGAAGTCATGATTCCGCCCACACGGGGAAGTGAATTGGGAAGTGCTTCGTATAAAACAATGTCTCTTGAATCCGGAATTTCTCCGGGAGCCATCAAACGAAAGAAACCGTAACCTTCTGCCAGGTTCAATCCCCAGTAGTTGATTCCGGAATACACATCCGATTCGAACAAAACGGGAACACGTGAATTTTGATAAAGCGCTAGATTGTCCTGGTAATCCTGCTCGTTGTTTTCCGTAATGAAATAAGAAAGGTTATTGCTCAGGTAGGGCATATTTGCAGCAAGTAATTCCTGCGTGCGCTGTACGATCTCAAAGGGCTGTGCTTCGTTGTTACTGAAATTAAAGGCATAAGTCCCCAAAGTTCCGTTAGCAGAAAGGATGTGCGGATTGTAGATCAATTGTCCCTTAATGAGTGTCGGTGACAGGTGATTGATGCCCAGAAAAGTCCCGAAGTCAGCATGCAGGTCGTAAGTATTGCTATTGATGAAGTAGATTTTGGGTTCGATAGTGTAAAAATCGAGGATAATGAATTTGGTGTATTCCACATCGTTCAGGTATTCCACCCACGGAGTTCCGTTGTCTTCTGTGGAAACCGTTTGAAAGGCTGAAAGGGTATTTAAGGTCACCAAAGCATCTTCCGGTTGCAGGGAAGGAGCGGCATTCAGCGGTCCTTTTAAAGGCATATCGTTAAACTCGTTTAAATCGTCTGTTCCGTCTCCATCCGAATCATGCGGGTTACTGAGATCGTATTCCAAAACCCGGTAGTGATTCACCGGATAAGCTCTTAAAGGTTCCGTAATGATCGTTGTGCCTGCCTGCCCCAAAGTCATCGAAGTGCTCAGTGTAAAAGCCGAATCGGGATGGTGCCGCACCTGCAGGACGTAATATTTTCCTGCTGTGGAATTGACTTCCAAACGAACCTGCCCTTTTACATCTACTGCATAGTTCTGGATAGGAACCTGCTGACCAGCTGCGAGTTGAACGATTAAGAGAAAAATCAGTAGAATAAAAATTTTCATGCGCGCGATTAAAAGGTTCTCCGGTTGATAAGACGGTTCCATTGGGTATTTAGTTCGGCCAAGATACGAAAACAGAAGTAGAATGAGAAACCGAATGAGGAAAGATTCTCATTCTACCCTGTGTTGTTTTTTTCGGAATAAGATCGGAAGAGC
>CAMLDR010000144.1 GCA_946478775.1 uncultured Flavobacteriales bacterium | reverse complement strand
CGGAAGGGAAATTCCTGATCCCCGAAAAGAACCAGATTGATTACTTTTTAATTCTGAGAGAAAATGTCCTCCACGAATTAGATGATTTGGTAGAAAGGATCCGGGAATCAAACAGCGTGATGGCAGCTTATATATTTGAAGCCGAGTCAATTCCTTCCGCAGAACTAATAATTTTTGAATGAAGAAAACAAAGATCGTAGCGACCATGGGTCCTGCTACTGCCGATAAAGAAGTATTAAAACAAATGATATTGGATGGTTTGAACGTATGTCGTTTGAACTGTTCCCACGGATCTCACGAAGATCACAAAAAAAGCATCGATATGATCCGGGAGATCAACCTGGAAACCGGTTTGAATGTGTCGATCCTGGCAGATTTGCAGGGACCTAAGATCCGGACGTATGAAATGGAGAACAATGGTGCGGTAATGGAAGAAGGTTCCATCGTAACGATTGTGACCGAACGCATTACCGGGACGTCTGAAAGATTCGGGATCAGTTATTCCCTGATGCCGCGTGATGTGCAGCCGGGTGAAATTATCCTGTTGGACGACGGAAAATTGCAGATGGAAATCGTATCTACCAATGGCGTAAGCGAAATTAAAGCGAAAGTGATTCACGGTGGTATTCTTTCTTCCAAAAAAGGAGTGAATTTGCCGAACACAAAAATATCATTGCCCTCACTGACTGAAAAAGACAGAGAAGATCTGGAATTTGCATTGAATAACGATGTGGATTGGATCGGATTGTCTTTTGTCCGTTCTGCAAGAGACATCATCGAATTGAAACACATCATTTCCAACCGTCAGGCAAAAGCGCTGGTGGTGGCTAAAATTGAGAAACCCGAAGCAATCGATGATATCGATGAGATCATTAAAGTAACGGATGCATTGATGGTTGCCCGTGGTGACTTAGGTGTGGAAGTTCCATACCAAAATGTTCCGCTGATCCAGAAAATGCTGATCCGTAAAGGACATCAGTACGCGAAACCCGTGATTGTGGCAACGCAAATGATGGAAAGTATGATCACGAACGTTACACCTACGCGAGCAGAAGTAAACGATGTGGCGAATGCTGTTCTGGATGGTGCTGATGCCGTTATGCTTTCCGGTGAAACATCTGTTGGAAAATTCCCGATCGAAGTGATCCGCACAATGGTCAATATTGTGAATGAAATGGAGAAATTTGACGGAATTTACCACAAGGACCAGCTTCCGGATAAATCTCAGTCGCGTTTCATTTCCGACTCGATTTGTTTTAATGCCTGTCGTTTGGCACAGCGTGTTGAAGCAGATGCGATCATCACCATGTCGTATTCCGGATATACTTCCTACAAAATTGCCTCCCAGCGGCCAAATGCCCCGATCTTTGTTTTTACAGGAAACAAGCAGATCATTACGCAGTTAAGTTTGGTTTGGGGAGTAAGAGCATTTTACTACGACAAAAAGGTCAGCACAGATCATACGATTGCAGATATTAAGTACCTTCTAACGAAAGACGGATTACTAAAACAAGGAGATTTGGTGATTAACATCGCCTCCATTCCAATTGAGGAAAATGGAAAATCGAATATGTTGAAATTGAGTTACGTAGAGTAATTTACAATGTAAAATTGAGAATTGACAAGGGAGAAACATCTTATAACTGATTTGTGTTTTCCCCTTTTCAATTGTTGCATTCTCAATTAGTCGAGTTTTCCTGCTAAAGTAAACCCAACCCGTTTAGCGAATTGCTTTTTTTCTCCGTCTGCTGAAAATGCTTCAATCACGGCAATGTAAATCCCGATCGGAGCTTTTTGATTATTTTCCAGGACTCCGTCCCAGGTAAAACTTCCCTGCTGACCCAATAATTCACTCGAGAACAGGGTGTGAATTTCGCGTCCCTGATTATCAAAGATCTTCAATGTAGCTATCATCCCGGCTTCAAAGTTGTATTGGAAGAGCAATACATCCTGGAATCCGTCATTGTCCGGTGAGAAAATAGGTTCTGTGGTTCCGAAGGTGGAAGAAACTTCTCCCGACATATACTGAGAATTTAGTTTTCCCGGTGTTCCAAATCCGACGGTTTCTGCTGCAGTATGCCAATTCGAAGCGCTGGATGAAGCTCCTTCCGGGTTAATGCGTTCCAGTGTTTTGTTTTCCGTATCATCAATAAGGGATAAATGCCAGTCTTCCGTATAACTTACTTTATCTATGAGCAGTGAATTGTAAAGCACCCGGATTGTGGAAGAATCATTGTTCAAAGAAGGAAGAGAAGTAGTATAAAATCGTCCGGGAACAGCCTCCGGAAAAGTGCTTTTCTGATAATTGCTGTCGGGCGTTAAAACCACGTAGCTTGCTGGATTCAGGAAGAAGTTTTGTGTAAAAAGCACCGTGTCTTCTGCATTTGCAATGGATAGACCGTTCAAATTAATGACCTTGGAAGAGCGGTTGTAAAGCTCCACGAAATCAGAACCGCCACTTGCGGGATCGAATAGTATTTCATTGATGATCAAATCTCCGGCCTGCGGGATATCTGCCAAAGCAAAATTCCCGGAAAGCGTTGTTGCGTTTAACCAGCAATCTCGGACCAGGCCATAGGAGAAACTATACTGTTGACTCAGGATTAAATTTTCATTGAAGGTAATAATTGCCTGGTTGCTAAAAGTACTTGAAACAAAAACAGACTGAACAGTTAAATTCGGATTGGTAATTAGGGTGGCGTTTACCAGGCTGGTCGAATCCATTCCTTCTGAAAAGCGGACTTCCAGGAAATTTGGACTTAAGGCAGCCAAACCGGTTAAGTAGGGAGTTTGAGTATCGGGAGTCGTATTGTATACTGAGTTTTGTACTCCGGGAGTTCCTCCGTTGGCGTTATTGGAGGCAATCCAGTTGGAAGCATCCGAGCAAGGATCGTTCGGATTGATCAATTCCAATGTATATCCACCGGCTTTTTTGACCGGATCAAGATACCAGGTATCCACGTAAGAGATTTTATCGATGATCAGTCCGGAATTATCTTTCAGGACTACGTCATCACTCGAATTATTGTAACTCGGGAAACTGCTTACGGAGTAAGAACCCGGGAACTCTGGAACACTCGCCGAAGCACAAAGAATTTTATACTGTCCCGGACTGATGAAACCGGATAGAATGGTACCGTCACCGCTTTGATCGCCCAATTTCCAACCCGAAAGATCAATGAATTTGGCGCTTTTATTGTAAACCTCAATGAACTCCAGTTCCGGCAGACCAATCACAGGTGAAGGATCAACCAGTACCTCTGAAATAATCACATCCCCTTTCACGGCTGCTTCGCCCACTAAATAGGTAAAATTCCCTGTGAGATTACTGGCTGCATTGCCAAAAACGTCTTCAATAGTGGAAACGGTGATGCTGTAATTTTGCCCGTTAGTAAGTGGCGTTCCGAACACCAGGTGAAGCAGTGAAGCGTTTGTTCCATCCACGGAAACATTGGAAACCGGAATAGCAGGATTGATCCCGTAATTCGTAGTTTGAAGCAGAGCAGCACCGCCAACCGGCTCACTGAATAACAGATCTACCTGAGAGCTTGTAATGACGGATGTACTTACCAATGTTGGGGCTTGTGTATCCACTATTTCGTCACCGATATAGATATCATCGTAGAAAAATTTGTTGGCATTGGATGCGGTGTATGTTTGAAAGACGCCAAAATGTGTTCCCAAAAGTGCAGTAGCATCTGTTCCTGTATAAGCACTTCCGAAATTGGTCCCACCGGTAGCATCTACATACAATTCCCAAAGACCGGTATTGTCTCTTATAACTTTGACCCGCGTGGTAAATGAAGCTGCAATCAGCCCGTCAGGAGAAGCACAAATGGGGGTAGAAACCCCGGAAACAATTTTGAATAATCGAACTGCATCCGTTGCACCGGCTTCCCCGAATTGCAAGTAAAACCCATCGGGATTGGTACTTAAGTCGGCGGAAGTAGAAATCAGATAAACCCTCCCGAAATTGCTGGAGCTGGGCGCAAAGGTTTGACGAACCAGTAATTCCCACTGCTTGTTATCCAAAGAAGATAAATTGTGAGGAGTTGACAGGTAAGAACTGGCCGCAACAGAATTATTCAGTTGTAATTCCTGTGAGGCGTTTACAATATAGGTTGCATTGGTACCATTCCAGGCAGGATTCGAAGTGAAATCTCCGTCAGAAAAATCATCGGTTACCTGGCTCAGGCCAAAAAGCGAGAGGAGCAGTGTAAGGACGGTGAAGAGTGTTCTCATAAGTCGGACTAATATACAAAAGTCCGACTTTATGAAGAAGTAAATTCATCACTTTTAGCTAGAAATTTCTGAATACCCGATTTATTGAATGGGGTAATGGTGAAATTTCACGCAAATTATTTCAGTGTGCGTTCCGGAATTTGTTGATTGATCAACTTTTGGATCGCTTTCAGATTCGCTTTTTCCTCGCTTGAACACATGGTATACGCCACACCGCTTGAACCGGCACGACCTGTTCTACCAATGCGGTGAACATAGGTTTCTGCTACTTCCGGGATTTCAAAATTGATCACATACTCCAGCTGATCAATATCAATACCACGAGATGCAATGTCTGTTGCAATCAGGAAACTTACCGTACGGTTTTTGAAACCTGCCAAAGCTCTTTCGCGTGCATTTTGCGATTTATCTCCGTGAATGGCTTCCGCTTTCATCCCGGATTTTGTTAATTCTCTTGCCACCCGGTCAGCACCATGTTTCGTTCTTGTAAAGACGATGGCATGAGAAATATTCTCGCTTTTGATCAATTGTTTTAGGAAATTGCGTTTGTCTGCCTTTTCCACATAATAAACAAACTGGTCAACAATCTCAGCTGTGGAAGAAACGGGCGTAACGCGCACATTTACCGGGTCGAATAAAATAGTTCCTGCCAGTTCCATGATCGTAGGAGAAATGGTTGCAGAGAAGAAAATATTCTGTTTGTTCTTCGGTAAACGGGGAAGAATCTTTTTAATATCGTGAATGAAACCCATGTCGAGCATACGGTCTGCCTCATCCAATACAAAATGGGTGACCTTAGACAGGTGAATGTGTCCCTGGTTCATCAAATCCAGCAGGCGACCGGGAGTTGCCACCAAAATGTCTATTCCGGCATTCAACTGATTGACTTGTTTATTTTGATTAACACCGCCAAAAATCACCATGGATCGAAGCTTGGAAAATTTCCCGTAGGCTTTGAAGCTGTCATTGATCTGGTTTGCCAATTCTCTTGTAGGTGCCAGTACCAAACAACGGATCGGGCGTTTTCCTTTTACAAGTCCGTCCGGATCCAAATGTTGTAAAATGGGCAGTGCGAAAGCAGCAGTTTTACCCGTACCCGTTTGAGCACAGCCAAATAAGTCTTTTCCTTCTAGTAAGCTTGGGATTGATTGTTCCTGGATAGGTGTTGGAATAGTGTATTCTAATTCTTTTAGTGCATCCAATAAATGTGGAAGCAGGTTTAATTCATCAAATTGCATGAAATTGTTCTGTAAAATGGTCCGAACTGATTGTCACGTGTGGTGAACTTTTCCTCACTTCAAATCGGTGGAAATGATTTTTTTCCGGTACAAAGGTACGATTTTGAATTGATAATTGAGAATGTCCAATTGAAAAGGAGAGAAGACACCGCTTTCAACGTGATTCGCCGCCTTGGATTCATGCGTTTGAATATGCTTTGATCGATTTGCGTCACCGAATGAAAAATAGCTTTTCAATTACTTTAACTTTTCAATTCTCAATTTTATATTTTCAATTGAACTATCCGTTATTTTTGTGTAAAATTTATTGGGTATGAGAGTAGCGGTTGTCGGAGCAACAGGAATGGTTGGAAAAGTAATGATGGAAGTATTGAAGGAACGTTCTTTTCCTATTACAGAATTAATTCCCGTGGCTTCTGAAAAGTCGGTTGGTAAGAACATCGAATTCGGTGGGTTGGAATTTCCGGTGGTGGATTTGGAAACAGCTGTTACGATGAAACCCGATTTAGCTATTTTTTCCGCAGGTGGAGAAACATCTTTAGAGTGGGCACCCAAGTTTGAAGCGTTAGGAACAACTGTTATTGACAATAGTTCTGCCTGGAGAATGCACCCGGACAAAAAACTCATCGTTCCTGAAATCAACGGGGATAGTTTAACAGCTGCAGACAAGATTATTGCAAACCCGAATTGCAGTACTATCCAGCTGGTAATGGCACTTGCGCCCTTACATCAAGTTTACGGGGTGAAACGGGTCATTGTTTCTACCTATCAATCCATTACCGGAACCGGTGTGAAAGCCGTGCAGCAATTGGAAAATGAGCGTGCAGGAATTTCCGGTGAAATGGCATACAATTATCCGATCGATAAGAATTGCATTCCTCATTGTGATTCATTTTTAGACAATGGGTATACCAAAGAAGAAATGAAGCTGACCAATGAGACGAAGAAAATTTTAGATCCTTCCATTTCGGTTACTGCTACTGCGGTTCGTGTTCCCGTTGTTGGAGGCCATTCGGAAGCGGTCAATGTGGAATTTGAAAAAGAATTTGATTTGGCAGCCGTGAGAAAATTGCTTCACGAAACTCCCGGGATTACATTGAAGGATGATCCAACAACAAATTCCTATCCCATGCCGCGTTTTGCGCAATCCAAAGACGATGTATTTGTGGGAAGAATCCGAAGAGATGAAAGCCAGGAAAAAACATTGAATATGTGGGTAGTAGCCGACAATTTGAGAAAAGGAGCTGCTACCAATGCAGTGCAAATTGCCGAGATGCTGATTCAAAAAGGAATTTTAGTTCCTATGACGGCCGGAACACACAATTAATCACATTCAAATTCGTTATATCGGTATGCAGAACAGAATGCTGGTTTTATTGCTTTGTATCGTAGCTTCTTACTCCTGGAGTCAAAAAGCGCATAGGCACAATGCCTGGTCGCGTTCTGAAATTGGCTTTATGGTAGGAGGAAGCTACTATATTGGCGATCTGAATCAGGCTCATTTCAAGAATACCAACCTGGCAGCGCAACTCCTTTATCGCTACAATATCAATGCGCGATTGGCATATCGTTTGAATTTTACTTACGGGAAGATCGAAGGGTACGACAGCCAGCAAAGCAATGCCTTTTATAAAAACAGGAACCTTTCCTTTCAATCGGATCTGTTTGAGTTTGGCTCCGGAATTGAAGTAACGTATTTCCCCTTTGAAATTGGGAACAGGAGATACAAAGGAACGGCTTACTTATTAGCTGAATTATCGCTGACAAAGATTAACCCGATGACCGATTTCAACGGAACCATGGTTGAATTACAGCCTTTGGGAACAGAAGGTCAGGGAACCGAATTGGCAGACAGGGGAAAATACTCACGCATCCAAATGGGAGTTCCGCTCGCAGTAGGCGCCCGGTTTTCCATTACCAAGAACATTGGTTTGAACATCGAATACGGAATACGTTTCCTGTTTACGGATTACCTGGATGATGTGGGCGGATACCGCTACGCAGATCCTACTCTTTTGGCTGCTCAGAACGGTCCTACTTCCGCCGCATTAAGCAATAGAAGCTTAGACGGAAATCGTTTCGGACAACGTGGAAACCGCGCCTCCAGGGATTGGTACACTTTCTTCGGCATTGGTTTGGTGATCCGCATGGGCGGAAAAAACAGCTGCCCTTCCGATTTGTAATTTCTGAAATTCATTCTTTCCGAAGCAAGATTACTTCTTGATTTGCGATATCCTTAAATTAGTAATTGGGCATTCGCAATTAGTAATTGTTCAATGCGGATAATACGGGGAAATCATCAAATAAACCACCACTCCGCTTGCAGCTACATAAAACCACAGAGGCCAGGTAATTTTAGTCCACTTGCGGTGTTTGTCGAATTTCCCTTCCCAGGCGTACAAATAAGAGAATAAAACCATGGGGATCACCGCAACACTTAAAATAATGTGCGTGATCAAAATGATGTAGTAAGTAATCTGGCTTGCTGAAGAAACATGTAGCTTTTCATAGGTGTCTAATTTTCCGCCGCTTCCGTTTAAATCTCCATAAACTGTTGGATCTGAAGTCATGTGGTAAGCAATGTAACACAATAGAAATAAGACTGAAAGCCCCATACAGACTTTAATGATTCTTTCGTGTAAACTGATTTTCTTTTGTTTGATTGCTATTAATGCCACAACTAAAAGAATAGCTGTTAACCCATTGATACAAGCGTAAATGGACGGTAAAAAATGCCAATCATATCCTTCGATTTTAACCTTAAACAAGGCAGCAACAACCAATGGAATAATGATAGAAAGTGCGATGATCAGTTTCCGAAGACCGGGTTTAGTGCTTTGAGTTGATTCCATATTCAATTGCTAATAATTTGCGTAAATCTTTGTTTAGTTTGTCTACATCCGATGTTTGAGTACCGCGGTAAACGCCTCGTACATATCCTTCTCTGTCCACAAGTACCATTCCGTCACTGTGCGCGAAACCACCTGCAGCCATCGGATCTTTGTCTGCATGGACCATGAAATGCATCACCCCCAAACGATGGGTCTTTGCTTCATCGCCTGTGAAGAAATACCAATTTTTTCCCTGGATCCCGTTGCTTCGGATATACCTTTTCAAAACGTGGGGCTGATCCGTTTCCGGATCAATGCTGAATGACATGAATTGAACTTCCGAAGCAAGGTCCTGAGTCAGGATATTCAGTCGTTTCATTTGAGAGATCATGGGCGGGCAGATACTCGGACAACTGGTGAAAAAGAAGTTGGCAATCCACACTTTCCCTTTCATCGATTTGGATTTAATGAGGATAGAATCCTGGTTCAGATAAGAGAAAGCAGGAATTTTGGGATAAACGGTATCAGCAGATTGAACACCATCCGTTTCAGAAAAAACGATGTCATAATTCCCGAAATAAGGAAGTGCTTTTGGTTTCTTCTCCGGTTCTGTATTGCAGGAAGTAATCAGGAGTAGAATCAGCGCGACTTGTAAGATCTGTTTCATTGTTCTTTTTATTAATCTCTATGCAGAACCGCATGAATCCATCGCGGCGGATTCATTTATCAATCCGAGTTGGCGGATCATTTTTTCTTTTTTTCCTTGTATGCTTTGATATCGTATTCTTTTTCAAGCAATGCCATGTGATCACGCATCGTGCGAATCGTACTTTCCGTTTTTCCCGGGAGAACCATTCTCAATCGATTGCTTTTATCGGAAAGCAGCATCAATTCCTGGAATCCAAATCCGCCGAAGAATTTTTTATCTTCCTGGAGCAGGGTTTGGCCGTTGTGCGAGATATTGTAAAGCGATTTTGCATCACCGGAAACCACCATCCAAATGGAAGGATCGTATCCTTCTACGCGGTCATTCAGCATGAATTCTACTTCTTTGATGCGCTTATCGGGATTTCCCGCACCATCTGTCAGAACAGAGATCAATTTGACGTGATTGAGCCTTTTTTTGTTTTCACGAAGTCTTTGGTAAACCAATTGGTCCAGGTGCCAGATTGTGATGCCACACGAATCCGGACAGGAAGGCTGGATGGTGAAATAGAGGACGATCTGACCCTTAAAGGAATGGTTGGTATACACTTTTCCCTTCGCATCCGTAAAGGAGAATTTTGGAATTGCTCCGTAATCATCCAGCTCTTTGAATTTGTGTTCGCAGCCCCGAGTGGAAATGAATATTAAAATAAGAGCCGGTCCGAATAAAAGCAGTAGTGCGAACACTGATTTTAACGAACCGGCCTTAGAATTTGACTTAGCCATTGGCTATAAATCGTTTAAATGAAAACTATCCTCCGTATGCTTCCCAAGTTGCATTGACTGCATTAGCCTCAGTCAGTGCAATGAAAATCAGGTAAATAACAAAAATAAAATACGGAACTAAAATACAATACTTCAATACTTTTCGTTCGTCACCCAAGTGCATGAACACCAATACGATGTAACCTGCTTTCAAGATGGTTAAACCAATGAATAATAATTTTACAATCCACCAATATTCGTTGTCCTGGTGAATCTTTGCACCAATCGCCACCTCGATAGCTGTAATAGCTGTCAGGATTGCAGTAACTAACCAAATTTTGCGACGAATTTTCTTTCCTTGTTCTTCGCTATGGTGAGCATCTAATGAATATTCAATAATATCGTCTCTTTCCATGATCTATATCTTTCAAAAATTAAACTAAGTAGAAGAATGTAAATACGAACACCCATACTAAATCGACAAAGTGCCAGTACAATCCTGTTTTCTCAACCATTTCGTAGTGACCGCGTTTGTGGTATTTTCCGCTGGCAACTCCCAGGAAGATCAGGATGTTAATCATGACTCCTGAGAATACGTGGAATCCGTGGAAACCTGTAATGAAGAAGAAGAATTGTCCGTATTGAGAAGGACCGTATTCGTTACTTTGCAAATCAGCACCGTAAATAATCGCTCCTTTTTTCCCTGAATTAACAGATTCCCAATATTTCACTTCGGCATCTTTTCCGTGGATCTTCGTCACTTTTGGTAAAGAGTGTTCCGTACCATCTGTTTTCACGATTAGCTCCATATGCTCATCGTGGTGTTTTTTCCAGGTTGCAACAGAACCATCGTGAAGCGTAATTTTTCCGTCTTTCACTTGTCCGTTCATAACCGCTGTGCGGAAATGGTGGAACAACTCATCCGGAGCTTCTTTAATAACGTCTCCAACTTGGTGGTGTTTTCCTGCCTGAACAACAGTAAAGCTTTCCAAATCTCCGAAATGACCTTTCACAATGGCACGGGATCCTGTGTGCTCTCCCGAAAGGATTTCAACACTTCCGAAATGGGAACCGTGAATAAAGTGAGACCACTCCCAAGCCTGTGAACCAAGGAAGAAGAAACCACCGATGATCGTAGCGACCATCCACTTCATAACACCTTTTTTATCCATTCGGTGACCAGCTTCAACAGCCAATACCATCGTTACGGATGATACGA
>CAMLDR010000143.1 GCA_946478775.1 uncultured Flavobacteriales bacterium | reverse complement strand
TTTTTTAAAGGGAGATGCAGCATTTACAACTGTTTTCACTCCTACAACCGGTTTGGGATCAACATTTGTTGCAACAAGTTGTATAAGCTGTCATGCAGGAGATGGTAAAGGTCACCCGTCAACAACACTTACACGTTTCGGACAACCTGATGAATTTGGAAACCAGTTTCTTGAATTTGGTGGACCACAGTTACAGAATAAAGCAATTCCAGGATACTCTCCTGAAAATATTCCTTTCGGGGCAACATTTTCTAAGTTTACCCCGCCAGCAAACACAGGGTTGGGCTTTGTGGATTATGTAACAGACGTAACTATTTTGGCTATGGCTGATCCAAATGATGCGAATGGTGATGGAATTTCAGGTGTTCCCAATTGGATTGATATACCTGAATATATTACACCACGCCCAAATGCGATAACTCAAAATGGAAAGTACATTTGCCGTTTCGGAAAAAAAGCTGCTGCATACGATTTACTTCACCAGACTGTGAACGCTTACAATCAGGACATGGGAATTACATCAACCTATAATCCTATTGATGCTTATACGCATAACGAGGTTGATCCTGAAATATCCAATCAAGTCGTTCACGATGTGGTATTTTATTTGCGTACTCTAAAAGCACCAAAACAAAGAAATCAAGATGACGCTGAAGTAGTTCAAGGTAAAAAAATCTTCGGTCAACTCAATTGTATTGCTTGCCATAAACCGACCCTGAGTACTGGACCTTCTCCAATTGCGGCACTTTCCAATAAGGAATTTCACCCTTACACTGATTTGCTCTTGCACGATATGGGAGCCACACTTGATGATGGATACACTGAGGGTAGTGCTAAAACTTTTGAGTGGAGAACTCCACCACTTTGGGGATTAGGACTCTCTGCAAATTCTCAGGGAGGATCACTCTTCTTAATGCACGATGGAAGGGCTCATAGTATTGAAGAAGCAATCCTTATGCATGGAGGAGAAGCTGCTATGAGCAGATCACAATATCAGGGACTTTTCGAACCTGAACGCAAAGCACTGATAACGTTTTTAAAATCATTGTGATGGACAGACGTTTATTCATACGGTCATGTGGTTATGCCTGCTTGAGTGGAGTAGCTATTGCAACCATGTTTCAAAGTTGTACTACAACCAAAATCGTTTCAGGAACTATAAACCAGACTAATCTTATCATTGATATTACCGATTTCGACCTGATAACCAAAAACGAACATGGATATCGGAAGTACATTTTGGTTCAGAATGATTCCTTGAAATTCCCTATCTGCATTTACCGCTTTAGCGAAAGTGATTATACTGCACTTTATCTGCAATGCACCCATCAGGGAGCAGAACTTCAGGTTTTTGGTGATAAAATACAATGTCCGGCACATGGTAGTGAATTTAGTAATCGCGGGTTGGTTGAAAATGGACCTGCAACAAATCAATTGCGCTCATTTCCAGTTCAAATTGATAATAAACAATTAAAAATAGCACTAATATGAGTAGGCTTAAAACACTCTCTATTTTACTTTTTCCAATATTTTTTTCCAATTTGGGAATTGCTCAAATAGATAGCACCTTGTTTGTTCGAATACCAACTGATTCAGTTAAGGAAGTCATGAACATGGATGCTATATACAACCGTCCTTTTTTGAATATTGGAAAAACACCTGTTTCCATTGGAGGATACCTCGAAGCAAATTGGCAGTATTTGGTTACAGATGGAGTTACTGAAGGTCATCAATTCGAGGCTAGAAGAATGACTTTGTTCTTTTCAGCCGTAATTACCCGTCGTATCAAATTTTTGAGTGAATTAGAGTTCGAAGATGGAGGCAAAGAAATTTCTATAGAATTTGCTTCTATGGATGTGGAATTTCATCCTTTGGTCAACTTCAGAGGTGGGATAATTATGAATCCAATTGGCGCATTCAATCAAAACCATGATGGTCCAAAGTGGGAATTTGTAGATCGTCCAATTTCAGCAACTCAAATGCTGCCAGCAACATGGAGTAATACAGGTTTCGGGTTATATGGCAAAAAATACAACAAGAATTGGATGATAGGCTATGAGGTATATTTATCTGGGAATTTTGATAATTCCATAATTGAGAACGAGGAGAATAAAACATTCCTTCCATCTGCGAAAAAGAATCCGGAGCGTTTTGGAGAAATAAATAGTGGATTGCCCTTATTTACAGGTAAAATCGGAGTCCGAAACCAAAAGATTGGAGAATTAGGCATTTCATATATGGGAGGTGTTTATAACAAGTTTCAAGATGATGGTCTTCAGTTGGACAAGAAAAGACGGGTTGATGTATTTGCAGTGGATTTTAATACTACGATTAAAAGATTAAATACAAGAATAGTTGCTGAATGGGCATGGGTTTTCGTTAATGTTCCTGACACATACACTCAGCAGTTCGGAAATAGACAGTATGGTGGTTTTATGGACGTTATCCAGCCAATTTTGAAAAGAACTATTTTTGGGTGGAAAGGAGCGACACTGAATCTTGCTTTTAGAGTTGAATATGTGGATTGGAATGCAGGGTATTTTAAAGAGACAAGAGGAAAGATATTTGAAGATATTTGGAGTATTTCACCAGCAATTTCTTTTCGTCCTAATCCTCAGACGGTTTTTCGTTTCAATTATAAGTACTTGTCTAAAAGAGATTTATTAGGAAATTCACCAAGCCTTACTGGAGGGTTTCAATTAGGGTTTTCGACTTACTTTTAGGATACTTATTGCAAGCTATCAATAAAATTCCTGTTGGAGAATTCTATCTAAATGTTATAAGTTGTTGTGAAATAATGGATATAAGTTTCTCATTCTAAAGTCAATATCGGGCAATTTTCCAAACTGCAAATTTCGCACGGACTTACGCAACCTATTTCTTTAATGGATTTAAACCCGATAAATTTGATATTATCGGAGCAGTTGTAGCTTTGATTGGAGTGTGTATTATTTTGTTACGCTCGAAGAAATTGATACGCTCAATTCCCAACAATTAAGTATTTTAGCTATCAATTGAGGGATACAAAGGAAAATAGATGATTTTCTATGATCCTTTTAGAACGTAGGAGTACAATTATACTCCTTTTTGTTACCCAGTTTTGGTGATTGAAAACCATTTTATTGATTTTCAATGAGTTAAAACGATGAATAAAAGATAAACTTCCCCCTTTGGAGGGGGATGCAAGGGGGAGGGCTGTGGAAGATCGTTGAGAGATGATCTAAGTTACACGAATTATTAATTTTGAAAAGAAATCCATTTTAAAAATCATGCTCGACTTTTACTTCATATCAGATAATCAACCGAAACCGACTGATCCCGGTGAGCTGGAATTTGCAGGCGAATTGGATCTGAATGTCTTTGACCGTTTGGTTCGGAAGGGGATAATTGCTGACCAATTCAATTATTATTCGGATTTCCGCTGGAGTGAAGTCCTCTTGGAACAGATTCGTCAAACGATTGAAGAGAAACAAATGTTTTCCGATACCGATGTGAAGCAGCTGCTCCGATTCGTTGATATTGCACTTGAAAAGCAGAGCGGGTTAATGGCTTATGCCGATTAATCGTTGTTTTCAAACCCTCGCTGCCACTGGGCAAATCCCGCACGTGCGGGATGCGTCATTTTGATAGGTGTTTGGGGATAAAACTGTGGATACGCGATGCGTCATTTAATTTTGTTCTGATATCGACTCATCTACTAAGCTTTTCAGAAAAAGATATTCTTTCTTCACTTCAGGTAGGTTTTCCAACATGATATCAGGATCTTTCATATTTACACCAACGTTTTGACCATAAATTCCGCCCCTTGTCATGATCGGTTCTTCTTTCCCAATAACAATAAACCCGAAATTATTGAGGTTCTCATGAAAGGTAAAAGGTGGAAATTGGTTGTAGAATAATTCGTGAAGGATTTGGTCTTTCGAATGGTTATAAATCACCAGGCGATCAGTATACAACAGGTATTTCAACTGGGAAAGTTTCCGTCTTTTGAGAATGAAGATGTAGATCAATGAAAACAATGAAAAAACGAAGAAGAAAATGCCCGGAATCAATGTGAGCAATCCCATTTTTCCAAACTCCTGAAATTCTTGATGTCCGCTAACGATCATCAGGATCGACATCCCGAGCATGGGTGTTAAAACCAATAACCTCATGAACACTGCGAGCGTGAAGGGTATTTTCTTTTGCGGTACTAATACTTTGACAGGGTCCATTTCTGTGAATGAAGGCTTAAAGGTAATTGAAAAATTATGGGCATGCGATTAATCACGTACCTACTGATTTTTTCAATTCGTAATTGGGAATTCGTAATTATTAATTACCCTAAACCATTTTCTCCGGCACCACCCACTGATCAAACTCTTCTGCGGTTAAATATCCCAGTTTCACGGCCATTTCCTTCAAAGTTGTTCCTTCTGTATGTGCTTTTTGTGCGATCTCCGCGGCTTTGTAATAACCGATCTTCGTGTTGAGCGCCGTTACGAGCATGAGGCTGTTGTCGACGTGTTTTTTGATGTTTGCTGTGATCGGCTCAATCCCCACGGCGCATTTGTCGTTGAAAGAAACACAACCGTCTCCGATCAATCGTGCAGAGTGCAGGAAGTTGGCAATCATGACGGGCTTGAATACATTGAGCTCGAAGTGTCCGTTTGAACCTCCGATCCCGATAGTGACATCATTCCCCATGACTTGTGCTGCGATCATAGTCAGGGCTTCGCATTGCGTAGGATTTACTTTTCCCGGCATGATAGAAGAACCCGGTTCGTTGTCGGGAATATGGATTTCCCCGATTCCGCTGCGTGGACCGGAAGAGAGCATGCGGATGTCGTTGGCGATCTTCATCAGGCTCACGGCTACGGTTTTCAATGCGCCGTGTGCTTCTACTATCGCATCGTGTGCCGCCAGCGCTTCGAATTTGTTTTCTGCTGTAATGAATGGTAAGCCCGTTAAATCGGCAATGTGTTTAGCTACATTCTCGGAATATCCCGGAGGCGTATTGATCCCCGTTCCGACAGCCGTTCCGCCCAAAGCCAGTTCACTCAAATGTGCCAGGGTATTTTTAATGGCTTTTAATCCGTGGTTTAGCTGGCTCACATATCCGCTGATCTCCTGTCCGAGTGTCAAAGGAGTTGCGTCCATGAAATGGGTGCGTCCGATTTTTACCACGTTCATAAAATCTTTGCTTTTTTGAGCAAGCGTGTCGCGCAGTTTTTCGATCCCTGGAATCGTTACTTCCATCAGGATTTGATAAGCTGCAATGTGCATTGCGGTGGGGAAGGTATCGTTGGATGATTGCGATTTGTTCACATCATCGTTCGGGTGAAGGACTTTTTCTTTGTCAGTTAAAGTTCCGCCGTTGATGACGTGCGCGCGGTAGGCGATGACTTCGTTGACATTCATGTTGCTTTGGGTTCCGCTTCCGGTTTGCCAGATTACCAAGGGAAACTGGTCGGCTAATTTTCCGGCAAGGATCTCATCGGCGACCTTTCCGATCAGGTCGGATTTTTCTTTGGAAAGCACTCCGGCGTTGAGGTTGGTTAAGGCAGCGGCCTTCTTCAGGTATGCAAATGCGCGGATGATCTCTTTGGGCATTTTGTTGATGTCCTGCGCGATCTTGAAATTTTCGATGCTGCGTTCTGTCTGAGCTCCCCAGTATGCTTCTGCCGGGACTTTTACTTCGCCCATTGTGTCTTTTTCGATGCGGTATTCCATGGTGTTTTGAATAATCTGTTTTGTTTCCCCGATTGAAGGAATGTAAAATTACCGAGGATTAAGTTACGGAATAATCGCCTTTTTGAGTGGTTTTTTCCGGAGGAATTACCTTAATCGAATTAGGAATTATCTTAAAAATCCATAATGTCACCCTGCGCCTGATTAAAGTCTGTATCTTTAATAGTACTCGGATTACGCATGGGAATAAGCTGTTTTTAATTGGTTTTAACTGCTATTTATATGAATGCACGAGTAATAGGTCTGTTGTTTTTATTGGTTTCTCTCCGGGGTTTTTCACAGAAGGCGGATTCGCTTTATGAGTTCAAATCCTTTTACCTGACCTGGGAGAACGATGTTTTCACTGCAACCGACCGGTATTATTCTCAGGGAATTTTTCTGCAGTACGAACACCGAAATTTGAAGATTGACTGGTTGAAACCTTTTTTCTTTCGTGTTCAGGATATGGAACGAAACCTGCAAACCGGAATTCTCCAGAGAGGCTTTACTCCTTCAACCATTTTATCGGATACCTTGTTGGAAGGAGACAGGCCCTATGCTGCTACGATTGTATATGGTGTGCAGTTCTATTCGCGCAGCAGGAGTAAACATTACGTGCTGAACTGGGGGGTGAATTCCGGATTTATAGGAAAACCTGCTTTCGGAGAATACACACAGAAGACCATTCATCAATGGATTGACAGTCCGAAACCTTATGGCTGGCAACATCAGTTAAATACCGGATTTATCATGGATGCGAACTTCGGGCTCCGAAAAACATTCTTTGACCGGTCGAGGTGGGTGAGAATGGAGATCGGCGATTTAATCACGCTGGGGAACTTAACCAATGACATACGTATCAACGGATTGGTAAAGTTGGGTTATATAGGTTTGCGGCAGCAGTATTACTTTTATTACACCCCGGAACTGCGGATTGTGGCCTATGACGGTACGCTCCAGGGGGCCATTTTTGCCAAGCCGAGTGAAGCGGCTCTTCCGGCCAGTTCGATCGAGCGCCTGGTTTCGGAACAGCAGATCGGGATTTACCTGCGTTATTACCGCTTTTTTGCCACGGCACACGTACATTTTCAATCAAGGTTGTTCAAAGGTGCTTTGAACCATATGTGGGGCGGAATCACACTGGGATATCTTTTGTGGGATAATTACAATAAATAAATGGGGATAAAATAAATGTAGGTACGCGAGGCATTGCGTACCTACAAATCCAATATGGTGGATTTATCGTATTTTGTTTCATGCGGTTCCTGTTAATTGGTTTATTTGGTTTGTTGTGTGTGCGGGCTTTCGCCCAGGACAGCCTCTCGTATAAAGAAGCCTACACAATCCATTATGAGAACGATTTGTTTGCAGGTACAGACCGTTATTATTCACAGGGGATTTTCCTGCAATACGATCATTTGGACATCGATTTGAACTGGCTGAACCGGTTTTTTTTCAAGGTTTCGGATAGTCAGCGGAGCCTGCAAACCGGGATTGCACAAAAGGTTTACACTCCGTCGAGTATCACTTCTGATTCTTTGTTATCGGGAGACCGTCCATACACTGCAACTTACGGATATACGGCCAAGTTTACTTCGCGCAGCAAATCAAAGAACTTTGCTTTGAGCTGGAGCCTGAATACCGGGTGGCTTGGGAAACCTGCTTTCGGGAAGGAAACCCAAACAGCCATTCACCGCTGGACGAACAACAATAAACCGCGCGGCTGGCAGCATCAGCTTAATAACGGATTGAGTATTAATCTCGGTTTCGGGGCACTGAAAACCTGGTTCACAAAGACTAAATGGACCCGGGTAGAAGTGGGAAGTTTTACCACCATCGGGACAGTGACCAATGAAACCCGCGTATCCGGAATATGGAAGCTGGGTTACATCACCGACCGGAAATACTTCCTGATTTATTACAACCCGGAAGTCCGGGCGGTTCTGTATGACGGAACATTACAAGGTGCTCTTTTTGCCTTACCAAGTGAGGCGCGCATTGCAAACAATGAGATCACTCACCTGGTTTCAGAGCAAGAGTTGGGTTTTAAGATGTTATTGGGCCGGATCTCGTTCGCTGCGTATGGGCATTTTCAATCCAAATTGTTCCGGACTGCAAAGAACCATGCCTGGGGCGGGATTTCGATCGGGTATCTGTTCGGGAAATAAATCATGGGTTTTCATCAAATCATTATTTTTTATAAATGATCAAATACGTACTCACCACCCGGAATCCAATGGTTGGTCGGGCATCAATAACTCCTTTGTTTGCATCAGGTGCATAGATTTTAATATCATCTCCGCTGCTTCTCCAGGAACCTCCGGCTGTGCCGGTTTCCGTTTTGTCAGGTCCCTCATAAACCATTTCCGCTGCATTTCCGCTGAGATTGTAAATACCAAGTGCATTTGGCCAGAAAGATTTGGAAGGAGCTGTGAGGTCTGTGTTGGAATAGTCCATTTTCGAAAACCCGGTCGTATCCACCTGATCTTTCACCATGTCATGTGTGAAGTTTGCCTGGTACATTCCATCTGAGTTTCTGCGGTATTGGCCATTCCAGGGGTAAGGAAGTTGTTTTCCTTCGTTGCTGGCAGCTTTAACCCATTCGACTCTTAATGGCAAACGCACATCATTTAATTCACCTGCTTTTTCATCTCCTACTGATTTGCGTACTTCCTGAGAAAGCCACTTGCAGTAGAGTTCGGCACCTTCGCGGGAAATGTTTACAACCGGGAAGTCGTTGTAAGCTTTGTGAGAAAAGTAATGTTCTTGATAGGTCTTTCCGCCGTTATGGAATTCTTTACTCCAAGCCGACTGGTCCGGTTTTGCTTTCAGGAATTCCTCTTTTCTTCCTTGAATCAATAAATCAAACAGAAAGGTGCGGTACTCAAAGTTGGTTACTTCTCCGGTTCCCATGTAGAATGCCTGAACGGAGACTTGTTTGCCGTTGTAATCGAAGGTGCCGCTTGGAATATAGGCGTATGCGCTTTTGTCGTGTTTTACCAACGCTTTGAGCATGGCTTTTTTCTTCTTTGTGGTAATGGCGATTTCTTCTTCTGTCAGTACCGGGAATTGGTAAGGGGTGTTGTTCAATGGTTTGAAGTCGGACATCTTATGACCTTTCGGATTTTCTATTCCTCCTGCGACTTCGTTTTCAACAAAAAGTGGCAGTTCGGTGACCAATTCCTGTATGGCTGCCAGGAATGGTGTTGCTTTTACGGCTTGCTTCAGTGCCGGTTTCGGTTCGGGGTTTTGAGCAATGGAAATGATTTGCCTTTCCGGAACGGCTTGGCTTACCTTCGTTTTTTCAGCCGGTTGTTTGGTTTTCGTTGCTTCTTCCTTGTTCCACAAAAGTAAAAGAGAAAGGCTTATGGTGCTTACAGTTGTTAACATGATGATCCATTTTTTAGTGAATACTTGCTTCGTTTCGGATTTATTCACCACAGGATTATTCACAGAAGCTTTGAAACGGTCTTTGGTTTCTCCAAACGACTGAACCATCGGGTCTTGTTGTGCAAGCCGGAAGAGTTGATCGAGTTTTTGCTGCTTATCCATGACTTGGTACTGTTTTTAAAGAAGCTTCGTAAGTAAGGATTTCCATCAGCTTTTCACGTCCGCGTTTCAGGCGCTGTTTCACTGCCGATTCGGATGCGTTTTGGATAACGGTAATCTCCCGGATACTGAATCCCGATAGTTCAAAAAGGATGATACTTTCCCGCTGTTCTTCTGACAATTGGGCCAAGGCTTCATACAGATAGTGCACATCTGCCTGTGATTGCGGATTGGCATTCCTATCCCAAATTTCCAGGTGGGTATTTCCTTCCGGAATGCGGTTTTCGCGCTTCTTTTGGTGATAATTCCCTAAAACACGTACACAGATGCTAAACAAAAAGGAAAGGAATGCTTCTTTTGACCGAAGGGAATCGAACTTTTCATAAGCAACCAGCAGGCTGTCGTTCATCAGGTCCCTGAAATCCATTTCCTGGTAAACCCTCGCCCTGCAGAAGCGCTCGAACCGTTCATGAACCGGCTCGTAGAGTTTGAGAAATGCGTCTTGTTTGTCCTTCATTCTTGTTGATCACATATAGCGTACAACTGTATGTTTGACAAAGGTGGAAAAAGTTACAAGGATAATTGAAAATTGATAATTGAAAAGTGAAAAAGGTTTAGAAAGTCCAAAGGTTCAAAGAAAGTCTTTTTTATGTTTAGACTCTTTGAACCTTTGGTTTTTATCAGATGGTAACGGATATATTTTGAATTGAAAATTTAAAATGGACAATTGAAAAGATATTCAATCAACTTTTTGAAGAAAATCGTAATCCTAAGCGAAATTAAAACCTTTTCAATTTTTGCATTCTCCATTCTCAATTAATTTAACTTGTTCTCTGCAAGACCACCTTCCCGCTCAGCCAATGATTGTTTTCATCCAAATAGCGGATGAGGTAAATTCCGGTGGCGTAACCCGAAAGGTCGACCTGGATGCGCTCGTCTTTCTTGAGTTTCGGAAGGATCTGCAGTACTTTCCCACTGAGATCGGAAACATACAATTCTTTGATGTCTGTGTTCGGAAGGATGGTAATCATTCCATTCGTTGGGTTCGGGAAATAACTCCAGGTAATGTTCAATGCTTTCGGATCCGGCTTCACGGCATTCGTGTCTGTGGAATCTATTGGCTGGATTGTTGAAACAATGGAATCCGGAATGTTCAAAGCCAGGTCCGGAATGTTTTGCTGACAGTCGGGCATATAGGTATAGCTTTTCATAATCCGTACCAGGATGGCATTCAGTGTTTCCACTTCGTAGTTATCCGTTGAAGGTTTGATGTGGCTGTTCCCGATTCCGCTGTGATCTGTGAGAAAGGTATAAGTTCCGTTTGTTCCCAAAGCCAGCGCACGCATCAAATATTCAGTGCTCTTGTCAATTCCGCTTGCCCCGATCGGAACAATGCGAATCCCTTTTTCTGCTGCCTGGAGAATCAAACGCTGCAAACGCTCGTTTACCTTTGGATCGGTATGCGGCGGTGCATCCAAAATCAGGAACAGGATCCGTGCACGTGCACTTTCACTCCAGCTCAGGTTATTGATCGCGGAATCCAGTCCCACGTCCATTGCTTCCGGGAAATCGCCTCCACCGCCTGCAGACTGCTCGTTGATAAATGCATCTGATTCGGACAGGATGCGGTTAAAATTCATGCTTTTAGTAACATATGAATCCCCGGCATCCCGGTAATAGACATTCGCAAACCGGAAATTCAATTTGTTACTAATTTGTT